>JAZNCR010000221.1:0-8791 GCA_045587605.1 Eubacteriales bacterium | reverse complement strand
GCTTTGGCGGCATTGACCGCGTAGATAATGTGATAATCGGAAAGCGGCGTGCCGCCCAGCATAACGGTGTTGAACGTTGTCTCGGGAGCCACCGTGGTTTCAGGCGCAGTTGTAGTCTCCGGCATGGCAGTAGTCTCCGGGGAAGCCGTTGTTTCGGGCACAGCCGTGGTTTCGGGTACAGTTGTAGTCTCTGGCATGGCAGTCGTCTCCGGGGAAGCTGCCGATACGGGTGCAGTCGTCGTCACAGGTGTCGTATCGGCGGGAGGCTGTATCTCCGTCGTGCAGGCGCAGAGAAGCAGGCTGCAGACGAGAACATACCCAAAGAAACGCAGCTTCATAGCGGGAGCTCCTTTCTCTTTGATATCGTGATCGAAAAGTAAAGAAGGAAAAATGAAGCAGGGATGCCTATGGCAGGCATCCCTGCTTTCTGCATCTCTTTATCTCTTAACAGAGGGCAGGGGATAGCTATAAACGCGTTACGGTGCGTAAGGCTGCGGAGCGTTTGCATTGCGCAGACGGCTCGGTGCGCAGCGGGATTATCTGCAGAGGATCAGTCGTGCAGCTCGAGAATCAGGTCAAGGAGCTCATGCGGATAGTTGGTCATGATCATGTCGACGCCGGCGTTGATTGCCGCAGTCCAGTTATCGTAGTTGTTGATGTCTGTTAATTCTACGGTGGTTGTTCTGGTTCCGATAAAATAATTGCCTGCATCCCGCATGATCGATGCGTAGGTGTCGACGGCGCCGGCTGTCATGTCGAAGTCCTGGTTGATATTATGTGCGACCGTGCCTGCCGGACAGAGCCTTGAGAGTGTAGTGGAACTGGATTTGATGGTCGAGGGATTGTTCGTCTTATAGACGAACGGGGTAACACCCGAGCGGCTGGCGATCTGCCTCTGTATTGCCGCGTGCTCGGGAAGGGAGGTGCCGAGGGAGATAAAAATGGACTCGTAGTTGTTTGCCTCGACGAGGGAATCCCAGATATAGACCTTGCCGGAGGAAGCCATTTGGGCGTCGGTCCCAATGTGCGCAATTTTGTCTTCCTTGATATCTGGCCAGATGAACATACGGTTTTTGCAGACCATGAGTGCCTCGGTCAGAGTTGTGACGCGGAATCCGGTCAGATCCGCACCTTCTCTGCCTTTTCCTTCCTTAAGGTAGAGCGTTTGGATCTGCGCGTAGGTCCAGTCGGAAACCTTGTCGGTGGTGGGGTAGCCCGGCTTGCCGACATAGTCGGCTGCATTCGTCGTACGGGTAAGGCCATCATCGTGCATCAGAATGAGCACGTTATCCTTGGTGCAGCGGAAATCGAGCTCGAGCACGCCAACGCCCGCAAAATAGGCACTGATGATGGCCTCGATGCTGTTCTCGGGATAGTACTGCAGGTCGGCGCGGTGTGCACAGGCCAGCAGCGAAGGGCTTGTTATTTGACCGGAGAGGGTTGCCTTGCGTGTATCCCAGTCGGTCATCCAGTCGGGCGCGTATTCGTGGCGCAGAGCCCAGCGCATATAGAGCAGCTCGGGATTTTCAATATAAGCCTGACGGTCAGGCAGGGTGTATTCTGCCGCGAGAGACGCGATATCGGACAGCTTGCCGTCAGCTGCAATCAGCGCGTCGCGAAGCACCGTAAACGCGACCTCGTAGGCGTATTCATCATAGGCGTTGATGTAAATGCGGCTGCCCTCGGGGATAATGGAGTAGGCGTAGAAGGCGGCCTTGTTGAATTTTTTGCGATCGGTCGAGCCGAGCACGATTTCATATTCGCTCTCCTCGGTGCGGTTGGAGGCGGAGACGGGGAGCGCGTATCCGAACACCTCTCCCAGCGTACGGGAGAGCGTTTTTGCCACGGTGTCCGCCTTGTTCGCGTAAATAATGTGGTAGTTCGAGAGGGGAACGCCGGCGATAGAGACGCTGTCGTAGGTGTATTCTCCGCGGCTGACGTAGGAGAAGTCGGCGGGAAGCACGCTGCCCTCGGCCGTCACGCAATTGGTCAGGAAGTAGTCCATCGCCTCTTTGGTTTTTGCGTCTGTGCCGCCGAGAATGACCAGCTTTTCACCCACCATACGCACGGTGAAATCGTTGTAGCGCAGATCGGTAAGTGCGAGAAGGCTTTCCTCGCGCTCGGTCTGACCGATCAGAATCTCATAGGCCCCGATCGCGTCGGGCGTGCTTGCCCAGTCGGAGGAGAGGTCAGGGGCTTCGATGGCAGGGCAGCGATCGACGATGGCCTGTCGAAAGGCAAGGACGTCGGTGACCAGTGCGTCGTCGGCCGCTTCGGGACGGATGATCGTGTAGAGCTGTGCACCGCCCAGAAGCTGCACGTCGGGTGCGGGGGCTTCAGCCACTGTCGTGTCTGTGACGTCAGGCGGTGTTGCCGGGGTACAGCCGATCAGCAGGAGAACTGCCGCGGCAACGAGAAGAATTTGCTTTTTCATAACTGCCTCCCTAAATCCAAGATGGGGGATATATTTCTGTTCATATTGTACTATACCAATGTTCGTTTTTTCAATATATATATTTTTGTGTTTGCAAACAATATTTCGCTTCTGCTTGGGATAGGACGCTCGGAACAAAATATTCCCCGGGAAAAACCTTTTGCGGCGTTTTCCCGGGGAAAAGCAAACTATGATAGATAAGTTGTGCGCGGAAGTTTAATCCAGCGCTTCGTAGGTGTCAATCAGCTTGTTCAACGCCGCAACGTAGGGCTTTTCCCGCATACGGAAGACAGAGGCGAGGTTCTGGAAGGTATGGTCGGGCGAGAAGCGGAAATACGGAGTCGTACCGGTGATCAAACCGTTGTAGATAAACCAAACATTGGACATCGCGGTTTCACGAACGATATCAAGCATTTCGCGGATCTGCGGGTCGTTGATGTACTTGGTCTTAAGGGCTACCTCGTAGTAGCTGGGGACAACCATGGTCTGGCCGTAGTATGCAAGTGCTTCCATAACCTTCGAGGTCAAATCAACGTCGGCGACGTTGTTCGGAACGAAGAAGGCGGAGGTGGTGGTGCCGAGCTGCGTGTAGTATTTTTCCTGCTGGCTGTCGTATTTCGGCAGGGGGATGATGCCGTAATCGTCCTCCATGTCACGAATGTGCTCGGTAGCGTAGAGGTAGTTGCACATGATGGCAACGTTGCCGTTGGCAAAGGTGGTCATCGATTTGAAGGTGTTATCATTGATCGAAGAGTAGTAGAAGACGTCATCGCGCTTGTGGAAGTCACGCATACGGGAGTATGCATTGTCATAGCGCTCGGTGAGACCCAGGTAGGTGATCGAGCCGTCGTTCTGACGCTCGATGGTCTTCAGGCCGAGTGCGGTCTCAAAGGTACCGTTCGGAACCGACTCGCCGACGTAGGCCAGCTGGTCGTTCTGGTCGTCAATGATGCCGTCGCCGCTGAGGTCACGTCCCATTTCGGCAGTCAGCTCAAGGAATTTGTCCAGCGTCCACTCGTTGTTGCGGACGAGCTCATAGAAGTCGACGTCGGGACGCTCATCGGCCCAAAGATCTACGTTGAAATACATGACCGAGAGGTCCTTGTAGAAGGAGAGGGCACCGTCGCCCATAAAAGCGTAGAGCTTATCGGCAATCGAGAGGTTTTCATACATATCGGCCATCCACCAGGGATTGTCGAAGTTGCAGTACTCAAGCTCTCTTCCCTCAAGGTAATAGCCTTCTCTGGAGGGCATGAGCGAGTAGTAGACGACGTTGCTGACCAGGTCGAAGGGATCGCCCGCATCGATTGCCTGGGTGACCTTCTGGTTGAAGACCTTGCGTCCGGTTACGGTTCCGAGCTCGTAGATGACATCAAACTTAATGCCGAGATACTTCTCAACTACGCGGTCTCTCTTATAAACCGAGTCGGTGACGATATCACCGGTCAAGCCTTCTGCGTTATATTCATAGCTGGAGGCAGAGTTGGCGAAGATGGTAAAGACCTTGTCGCCATTGTCCTCTTGGGCAAAACCGAGAAGATCCGCATCTGTCAACTCCGTTTCGGAGGGATCGGTTGTGACGTCAGCATTGCTGTTATCGGCGGGAAGGGTCGTATCGTCGGTGACCGGAGGAGTCGGGGTGCCGCATGCGGACAGAACTGCAGTCAGCATGAGCAGAGCGAGGGTCAGAGAGAGTATACGTTTCATTGTTTCGCTTTCCTTTCTTTATGGGGTGCTTTTTATGTTCGTTTGTCTGAATCGACAAAATCGAAGTGAGGGAAGGATTACAGCCGCATACCGCCGTCGACGACGATATCGCTTCCGGTGATATATGCCCCGGCGTCACTGCAGAGCAGCATGACTGCGCCGACGCAGTCGGTCGGTATGCCGAAGCGGCCGACGGGAATCACGGCCTCGACCTTCGCCCGCGCGACCGGGTCTTCGTGAATGGCTGCGTTGCGGGGCGTTTCAATCGCACCCGGTGCAACGTTGTTGACGGTGACACCGTAGGGAGCGGAAAACTTGGCCGCATTCATGACCAGGCTCATCACGGCGCATTTGGTTGCCGCATAGAGAGAGAGCTCGGGATGCCGCTGATATTGGTTGACGCTGCCGATCGTTACGATGCGGCCGAAGCCCTTCTCCTTCATGGCAGGATAGTAGTCCTGCATCAGGCGGAGAGTGCTCTTGACGTTGACGTTCAGCTGGGAGTCGATCTCCTCGGGGGTAATATCGGTCCAAAAGTGCTTATACTGTACGCTGGCGTTGAGGATCAGGCAGTCGACCGGACCCGTTCGCTCGGCCAGATGAGCGACCTCATCCATGTTGCCGAAGTCGCAGAGCACTGCCTCGGCAGCACCGATCTCGGCTCTCGCCCGCTCAAGCTTATCGGGATTGTTCCGTCCGTGAACGATAACCTCGTCGCCACGGCGGACGAATGCCTCTGCAAGGGCACGGCCAATGCCTTGTGTAGATCCTGTTATGAGTACACGCATATTAAAATATCCTTTCTGTGGGAGATTTGCTTTGTCTGCAGGAATGAAGGACGAGAAATCATGCTTCCCTCCGGGAGGGAGACTTATCCTATACCGTTGGTCCTTTTCTTACGACCAGATGCGGTCGTTTGCCCATTCATCGTCCCAGCTGGAGGTGTCAGCCCAGGGCTCGGGGCAATCAACCTTGCGGAATTCGGCAATCAGCTCCTCGTTGAGGCTCTCAATACCGAGCCCCGGCGTGTTCGGGACGTTAACGAAGCCGTTGTCGATCTCAATTGCGGGATTGACCAGGTTGTACCATTCGGGATGGTCTACCGAGTGGAACTCAACGGCGAGCACGTTCTTGAGCGCGGCTGCCATATGGACTGCCGCCATGAAGCCGATCGGGCTTTCTGCCATGTGCAGCGCGATTGCGGTGCCGTATTTCTCGCAGAGATCACCCAGCTTCTTCATTTCACCAAGACCGCCGATGGTCAGGAGGTCGGGATGAACCACGTTGATACCTGCCTTGAGGATCGGCTCAAAGGTTTCTGCCATATAGATATCCTCGCCCGTGCAGAGCGGAACACAGCAGTTTTGCGTGAACTTGGTCAGGCGCTCGGGAATGATCCAGGGGAAGATGTCCTCCATCCAGGCGATGTTGTATTTTTCGATTCTGCGTGCAAAGCGGATTGCATCCTCAAGGGCAACGTGGCCGAAATGGTCAATGGCCAGCGGAACCTCGTAGCCGATGACCTCGCGCACCTGACGAACGTATTCCTCAAGTACGTCAAGCCCGTGCTCGGTGATGTGAATACCGGTTGCGTGATGCGGAATGGTGAAAATATCGTAGCTCTTGCCGTACATCAGCGACTTGTCGATCGATCCGGACTGGTGGCAGATGGCCTTCGGGTTGTAGGCCTGCATTTCCTCGAGCATACCGAGGGGAGCGTTGAGCGCGCCCGGCTCGTCATAGAGCATCTCAATGCCGAGGTCCATCTTCAAATAAGTAAACCCGGCGTCCATGCGCGCCTTGAGCGCAAGACCCATATCGTGACCGGTGTGCTTGCCGTCGACGTCGGTATCACAGTAGATACGGACGCGGTCGCGGTACTGACCGCCCAGCAGCTGATATACGGGAATACCGTAGAACTTACCGACGATGTCCCAAAGAGCAATTTCGATGCCCGACACGCCGCCGCCCTGACGGGAATGACCGCCAAACTGCTTGATGCGCTGAAAGACCTTGTCTACGTTAAGGGGATTAACGCCGACCAGACGACCCTTAAGCATTTTTGCATAGGTTGCACTGGATGCGTCTCTGACCTCGCCGTAGCCGACGATACCGGCATTGGTGTAAACCTTGAGCAAAATCATATGCTTCGGCAGTCCGTCGATGTCCGCCGTGCGAATGTCTGTAATTCTCAGTTCACTGGGATTCATGTATAGTATCCTTTATCGGTGGTGAGGGTATAGGCATGTTTTCTATGCCTTTATTATAGCATGCACGAAATTCTGATACAATAAAAATATTTTTCCGTTTGTAAACAATGTTTCACTTTTTTATAAAAACATCTTTTTTCTCTTGACAGGCTGTATAGAAAAAGATATAATAAAGCCATGAAAAATAATGCTGAATTTAATTATTCAATCCAACAGAATGACAATGTCGCTGTGAGAATGAAAAATTCCTATCCGGATCCGAGAACCAATAATGTTAAGATTCATTATCACTCGACAATCGAAATTGCGTTGATTCGCGAGGGGAACGGCATATATCGGACCACCGACCGGGAGTACAATATTGTATCCGGGGATATGTTTTTTTTCCGTCCGAATGAGCCGCACTGTGTTACCGATATTGCCGAGCCGGGTATGGAGACGATCTCGCTCCATATCGCACCGTATTACTTGTATACGAAATTTCAGGATTCGCTCAATTCGGGGTACATAAAAATTTTATCGGCAAGCTTCCCCCTTTCAAGCCACAAAATAAATGACGTGCTTTCTGCCGAAGCGATGTTGAGAATGCAGGAATTCTTTTATATGATCCAACAGGAAATGGCCGCATCCGGGGATGACTATCCGATTTTTGTCAACAACTGTATTTCCTCCATGCTGATTCTGCTCTCCCGCGCGTACCAAAAAGAGGGGAACACCAAGTCGGCTGACAAAAACGTGTACCGTCGTGTTGCAAAAGCAATTGCGTATATTGATACCAATTTCAGGGATGATATCTCGCTGGAGGATATTGCTGCTCACGTCGGCTATACGCGCTGTTATTTCTCGACCATTTTCCGCCGATACATGGGCATGAAGCCGTGGGATTATATCTCGATTAAGCGCATTGAGGAGGCTATCCGCCTCATCAAAACGACCGACAGCACGATCCTTGAGATCGCCACCTCCTGCGGATTCAACAATACGGTAAATTTCTGCCGCTTGTTTAAGAAATATACTAACCTGCTCCCCAGTAATTTCCGTTCATAAACCGATACAGAAGAAGCCCGAGGACTTGTGTCCTCGGGCTTCGCTTATTTTGCTTGGTTATCTATGCTCATTTCACGGGAATCTCGGTGCCGACGGCAACGTAGACGTTGTCAATGGCAACCTTGACGCGTGCACCTGCAGCGGAGGGCAGGTTGAATCCGATTGCCTTGCCCGTGCAGGTCTTGAAGTGCTCCAGACCGGCCTCGTTGATGCTGGTAAGGTAGAGCCAATCTGCGTTTTCGTCATTTGCGTTGCGCACATAAACGTAAACGTTGTCTGCAGGCATATCAAAGACAACGCGGACGCTGATGGTCTTGTTCAGCAGATCGAGTCCCGTGCTGTCGCTGAAGATGTATTCGTTGAGATTGCGGTTGACCAGTGCGGTGTATTCTTCACCGTTGTATACCGTTCCGCCTGCGTCAAGATAGAGGGTCTTGGTTGTGTTGGGACGGACACGGAAGTTATGAATACGTCTCGGGGAGGGATCCTGCTGTCCGCCGCCCTTGCCGATGCGAAGCTCAAGCTGTGCGTGCGGGAAGGGTTCTCCATCGGGATCAAAGGCGAAGATGAAGCCGATGTAAGCGGTTGCGTTGGTGCTGTCGGTTTCGAGGTAGGTCATATCGTACTGTACGGTGAACTTGTCGCCGGACAGCTCTTCAACCTGCTTCTCGGAGAGAAGGATATATCGGGTGTCAACGTCGTTTTCCATCGCATTGATGATGAGCTTGCCATCCTCGATGGTTGTGGCGATATTTCCTTCGCCGATCTTCTCCCATGCGACCTCTTCAAAGGAAGTGATTTTGTCGAAGCTCTGCTCATAAACGTAGGGGGAAACCTCGGGCTCAACGGGAGTAGGATCAACCGGCGTAGGATCAACCGGCGTGGGATCTGCGGGCGTTTCGCCGGATACCTTCTCAAAGGTTGCCGAGATGGTGGCATTGGCGGTCAGCTTCTCAAACGTGTAACTTTCAACCTTGCCGACACTCTTGCCGTCAACGAGAACGTCTGCGATGGCATAGCCCTCGTTGGCTGCGATGGTGTAGGTCTTGCTCTCACCCCAGTTTGCGGTTTCCTTGCCTGCGGGGGTGATGGTACCGCCCTCGCCTGCCTCTGCCGTTACTTCAACGGTGAGAGGGGCAAAGGTTGCAGAAATGGTATGTGCCTTCTGAACCTTCGTGAATTCGTAGCTGTCAACCTTGCCAACGCTCTTGCCGTCGACGAGAACGTCGGTCAGCGCATAGCCCTCGTCAGCCTTGATTTCATAAGCTTGACTGCGGTTGTACTTGACCTTGGTCGTGCCTACGGGGGTAATGGTACCGCCTTCGGTGACCTCAGCTGTGATGTCATACTGACGGTTGTAGCGCATCAGGAGAACGGCCAGCCAGAGGTTGGG
>JAZNCR010000220.1:0-2090 GCA_045587605.1 Eubacteriales bacterium | reverse complement strand
TACAATCTGCAGTGGGCATGGGCAAGCGGTAATTTGGCAGGGAGGCTTGGAAAGTGATACTAATCAGAAATATTAAGCTCCACCCAAAAGAGGGAGCGCCTTCCCGGAGGCGCTCCCTCTTTTTATATTCAAGCTGTTATTCTGCCGAAAAAACCGACTCGATCACCTTCGGTGCGTTCGGGGGAGAATAACGCCAGCGGTCTATATGCTCTGTCACGGCGGGATCTATGTAATAGCGCGGCGGGGTCGGTGCGGGCGGGCCGCTGTAGGTATCGATCAGCACCAGCTTGACCTTCATCCGCTCCGGGATAATGCTTTTGATATAAACGGCGGCTGAGCAGCCTATCGTCAGATTAAGCGAAGGCGTTCGGCTGTCTCGCAGCTCGGCCAAGCCGGCCAAATTGGGAGAGAGCTCAATGAAGATACCGTAGCTCTCGATGCTGCGGATAATGCCCGCAACCGTCTGTCCGGGCGAAAAGCGGGCTGCATTTTCCTCCCAAGTACCGAGCAGCTCGCGGTGTGACACAAAGATGCGGTCGTTTGTCCGGTCAATCTGTTTCACCACGACGGGGATAAATGCGCCCCCCGAAAACCGGTCGCGCGGATGCGATATGCGGGAAACCGAGATGCAGTCGACCGACAAAAGCGATGGAATGCCGCACCCGATATCCACGAACGCACCGAAGGGCTCGAGATGCGTAACACGCGCGGGAATAATATCCCCTGGACGAAGGGCAGAAATATGATTGTATATACACTCTCTCTGTGCGGCACGGCGGGAAAGCACGGCGCGCGTTCTTCCTCCCTCCTCCTCAAACCCGATCACCTTGAAGCAGACTGCCTTGCCGACCCGCGTGATCACCGCAATGTCCTTGATCTCCTCGCCCGGTCTGCACCAAAGCGCCTCGTTGCGTGGGATGATCCCCTCCATACAGCCGAGGTCAACGTGCAGGGAAAGCTTGCTGTCGCAAAGCACTGCCATTCCCTCCAAAATTTTTCCGCCCAGCATTGCCCGCTCAAGTGCCCCCGGCGTTGCAAGCATTTCTCGATTTTCCGCCTGCGTCATCAGCATTCCTTCGGGTTTGTACGAATTTACCGTCATGATTTTCTCATTTCCTTTCACTTGGATACCCCATCCTATGCGCCCGGCGGAAAAGATATGCATTTCTCCCTCGCAAGTCTGCGCTTCCCCTTGACAAAATGCAAAAAATGGGGCATAATATAAGGTAGGTATATTATTTTCTTTTCCCGGAAAAGGAGAATCATATGGAACAGGCAAAGGTTGACCGTATCAACGTCCTTGCACGCAAGCAAAAGGCTGAGGGACTCACACCCGAGGAGACCGCCGAGCAGGCAGAGCTCCGTCGGGAATATATTGAGTCTTACCGCGCATCGCTTCGCGCAATGCTTGACAATACCGTCATTCAGCGTCCGGACGGTACACGCGAAAAGCTCTCGTCAAAAGACTGATCATAAGAAACGTCAATTCAACAAACGAAGGAGATTGCTCATGAAAACCGACATCCAGATTGCACAAGAAGCGAAAATGCTCCCCATTACCGACATTGCAAAAAAGCTTGATATTGCAGATGAAGAGCTCGAGCTCTACGGTCGCTACAAAGCAAAGATCACCGACGGCTTTGAGCGTCGGATGCAGAACAAGCCGGACGGCAAGCTGATTCTCGTCACCGCAATCAATCCCACCCCCGCGGGTGAGGGTAAAACGACCACGACGGTTGGTCTTGGCATGGCGATGGAGAAAATTGGCAAGAAGGCAGTCATCGCCCTGCGCGAACCCTCGCTCGGTCCCGTATTCGGCGTCAAGGGCGGCGCGGCAGGCGGCGGCTATGCGCAGGTTGTTCCCATGGAGGATATCAATCTCCATTTCACGGGCGATTTCCATGCCATTACCGCGGCAAATAACCTTCTCTGCGCGATGATCGACAATCATCTCCAGCAGGGGAACACACTCGGCATTGACCAGCGCCGCATCCTCTTCACCCGCGTAACCGATACCAACGACCGTGCGCACCGTAATATCGTGGTCGGCATGGGCGGTAAGGTAGACGGTATTCCGCGCGAGGACCATT
>JAZNCR010000219.1:0-11700 GCA_045587605.1 Eubacteriales bacterium | reverse complement strand
GCACCGATCAGTGTTTGTCCCTCGGCACCGATATTCCAGAAACGCATACGGAAGGCCGGCGTTACGGCAAGTGCAATACAAAGAAGCGTGGCGGAGTCCTTCGCAAATTTCCAGATACGGCGTGAAGTGCCGAACGAGCCTTTGAACAGCGTGGCAATGAATTCAATCGGATTTGCCTTGATCAAAAAGACAGAGAGGAGTGCAACGAGAAGCAGAGCGACTGCCACTGCCGCAACGCGAATTAAAATTGCCTTACCAACGGGAAGCGAGTCACGTTTTACAATATGAAACAGCGGCTCACGCATTGTTTTGCTTGTCGTTTTCACCGGTGCTTCCCTCCTCTTCTTTTTCGCCTTGCGCAGGCGCATGATCAACCTTTGTCATCAGGATACCGATTTCCTCTTTCGTCGTGTTTCGACCGGGAAGGATTCCCGTCACACGGCCTCCGCAGATGACCATAATCCTGTCACAGATCTCAACCAGAACGTCCAGGTCCTCACCGACGAAGATAACGGCAACACCGTTTTCCTTCTGCTCGGTCAAGAGACCGTAGATGGTATAGGATGAGTTGATATCCAGTCCGCGAACGGGATAAGCCGCCATCAGCACGGTGGGCGATGCGGCGATCTCGCGGCCAACCAAGACCTTCTGCACGTTTCCGCCCGAAAGACGGCGAACGGGCGTATGTGTACTGGTGGTGGCGACCTCCAGCTCTTTCACGATACGGTCTGCCAGGTCCTTCGGCTTTTTACGGTCAACAAACATCGAGTGTCCCTTGCGGTAACTGCGAAGCATCATGTTATCGATGATATCCATGTTGCCCACAAGGCCCATGCCGAGTCGGTCCTCGGGCACAAAGGAGAGGCGTACGCCAAGCTCACGAATGGCGACCGGGTCCTTATCACGCAAGTTTTCGGAGGTACCCGTTTTCGGATTGTGGTAGATAATCTCGCCGGCGTCCGGATGGGAAAGGCCGGCAATCGTCTCGAGAAGCTCCTTCTGACCGCTTCCGGCAATACCGGCAATGCCGAGAATTTCTCCCGAGCGCGCAGTAAAGGAAATGTCATCCAGCACGCGGATCCCGTCGATATTGGTCAGAGTCAGATTGCTGACCGCCAAACGGTCGGTAACGTTTTTGGGCTCGGGACGATGTATATTGAGGCTGACCTTTTTGCCCACCATCATTTCGGTGAGCTCAGCGGGTGTGGTCTGTGCGGTTTCCACGGTGGAAACGTGCTCACCCCTTCGAAGCACGGCAACGCGATCGGAAATCGCCATGACCTCGTGCAGCTTATGCGTGATGATCAGAATGGACTTTCCGTCCTCACGCATACGGCGGAGAATTTCAAACAGCTGGTCGGTTTCCTGCGGGGTGAGTACCGCAGACGGCTCGTCCAGAATCAGAATATCGGCACCGCGATAGAGAACCTTGAGAATTTCAACCGTCTGCTTCTCGGAAACAGACATCTCATAGATTTTCTTTTTAGGATCAATATGAAAACCGTATTTGTCTGCGATTTCTTTGACGCGGTGATTGACCTCGCGGATATTATAGGCCTCACCGTCGTTCACACCGAGGACGATGTTTTCGGCGGCGGTGAACAGGTCAACCAGCTTGAAATGCTGGTGAATCATACCGATGCCGTTTTGAAACGCATCCTTCGGAGAACGGATGACTACCTCCTGACCGTTGACAGAGATCGTACCGTGATCGGGATAGTAGATACCGGCGATCATGTTCATCAGGGTTGTTTTTCCGCAGCCGTTTTCGCCAAGAATCGCCAAGATCTCTCCTCTATACACGGTAAGATCCACGTTTTTATTGGCCGCCAGACTGCCGAAATACTTGGAAACCTGTTTAAGCTCCAGTGCAACCTGTTTGCTCATATACTCCTCCAAAAAAGAAATACTGCCTTATTTCAACGTACAAGCAAATATCCGACCGGTATCGGATATTTGCTTGTACATTGAAAAAACCGAGACAAGCGGAGCCTAAGCTCCGCTTGTCCGCGGACAGTGAAAATGTATTAGCCGAAATTGGTGTTCAGAAGGGTGATGCCATCGATCTGAATATCGAAGTAAGGTGCAGAGCGATACTCGGACTCGTGGAAGTAACCGTCCTTGATTACCTCGGTATCCGGCGTGTAATTTGCATCGGTGTCGACGTCAGCCATGTAGGTGGTGAGCGTTTCGCCGCCCTTGGTGAAGGCTGCGGTGTCAAATACATGGAGAGAGCCGTCGAGAAGCTTAGCCTTGATCTCTTCGATCTTTTCAACGGTGCCGGCAGCTGCAGCTGCGGTGTTGACGTCAGAGAGTACAACGGAACCGGTAGCGATGGTGCCGGTCCAGTCGGCAGCGATGGCCTCTCCGGCCTTTACCTGGTTGCAAATGTATACGAAGTAAGGCGTCCAGTCGATCTTGGAGGACACGATAAAGGTGTTGGGGCAAGAAGCAACGGTGCTGCCGTTGTAGGAAACGTTGGGAACGTTCTTTTCCTCACAAACGGAGGGAGCGCCCATGGAGTCAGCGTGCTGGCTGATCAGAACACAGCCGTTATTGATCAGAGCAGTAGCGGCATCCTTTTCCTTGATCTCGTCATACCAGCTGCCGGTGAACTGAACTTCCATCGTAGCAGAGCTGCAAACAGATCTTGCACCGAGGAAGAAGGAGGTATAACCGGAGATAACCTCTGCATAAGTAAATGCACCAACGTAACCGATCTTTGCCTTGTCAGCAGTGATGGTACCGTTGCTGATCATTTCGTTCAGCTTCATACCTGCAGCAACACCTGCAAGGAAACGGCCTTCGTAAATGGAGGCAAATGCGTTGTGGTAGTTAGCAAGACCTTCGGTATGTGCCATCGTACCGGTAGCATGGCAGAACTGAACGTCCTGGAACTCCTTTGCGGCCTTGATCATGTAAGTCTCATGACCGAAGCTGTCTGCAAAGATGATGTCGCAGCCCTCGTCAACGAGGTCAGCGGCTGCTTCATAGCAATCGTTGGATTCGCCAATGTTTCTCTTGAGGATAACCTGGCTGTCCTTCAGGCCGAGCTCTTCCTTGGCACGGTTAACTGCTTCGATGAAGTTGAGGTCATAGGTAGAAGCCTCATCGTGAAGCAGGATAACACCCAGCTTGAAATCGTCGTTCGCGCCACCGCAGGATGCCATGGTGATCGTCAGAGAGACCAGCATCAGCAGCGCAAGGCAAAGGGAAAGTGCTTTCTTGAACATGTGTATGTCCTCCATAAATTTTTTATTTGTGAAAAGTCAGTGACTTTCGCAAATCAAGAAAAGTACGGGGGAGAACGCCTGCAGCATAAGCGGCTGCGCCCTCCAAAAAACCATACATAAATTATACACAATTTTTTGACAAAAAACAAGATAAAAATAACAAAAAAATGAATAAATTTCAAAAAAATTTTTCGTCCCCCCGAGAGAGGTTTACAGCAAAAGAGAAGGATACCAATTCGGCCATGAAGCCAACCGAGGCAAATCATAAGATTATTTATTCACTTTAACATTCGATAGAAAAAACGGCTTTATCAACGACAGATGGGGTGATGATGGGAGAAGTCACGACAATTTGCGCGAACTTCTTATCTGAAACGACGATTTCATCAGCATTCGGGGTATCAAGAAAGAGCTTTTTGATCGGCATATCACCGTGCGCACCGATAATCAGATACCGGCTGTCCGACGCATAACGCCGCACGATGGAGGAAAGGCCTTCATCAAGCACGTGGGGACTCATATAAATAAGCTGATCTTCATCCGTTTTTACAAGGAGGAAAAGGGTTGGATGCGCGCCTGCCTTGGAGGAATGTTTTATATACGGCGTAAGCGTTGCATTTCCGAAGGAAAGCACTTCCCTTTCGTCATATGTACAGATCTCTGTTTTGCTTGCCTCGGCAATTTCCATAAAGGTGGTGAGGTAAGCGCGTTCGGTCTCGTCACGCGGTGCCGGAAGAAGCAAGGTGTAGACGACTCTTTCACACAACAGACGGCGAATCGAGGTAATATGGTTTTTATGATAGTGGCTGAGCATCAGCACGTCGATTTCCGCGGCACCGAGCGTTTGAGCGGCATTTGCAGAAGCGCGCAGTGCGGAATACTTGCCGTCCGAAAAATCGCAGACAAGCGTTCCCTCATCACCACACAGAATCAACGCATCGCTCCCTGCATCACTGATGTACATCACGCGCAAATCTTCTCGAAGTTGGGAGAAAACCGAAATCCCGCCCGAGAGGAACAAGGCAATCACCAAAACAAACAGCGTCGTTCGCTTGCGGTGCTTCCACGAAAGCAGCAGAACAAAAATTGCAGCAAGGAAAAGAGGAAGAAGTGCCAGCTGTATCCGGGGCGCGGCCAGAGACACGGAAACGCCGCGAATACGGGCGAGCAGTTCCATTGCGTGCAGAAGAAGTGCGCTTAAAAGCTTGACCGGTAAAACAAAGAGCCGACCGGTCAGCAGAACGATCGGTGCGGCATAGAGAAGAAGAACGGTAAGGGGAACCAAAAACAGATTGGCAAAAACGGCAAGGAAAGAGAATTCTCCGTTCACAAGCACAACGAGCGGCAAAAGCGTCAGGTTGACAACAACCGTTATCCATACACTCTGCAGAACCGCTCCGATAACCCGCGGAAGGCTCTCGAAAACGAATTTGGGTATGAGAAAGATGGTCAGCGTCGCCAAGAACGACATCCAAAGCCCAAGATCGAGCAAGGACGCGGGGTTAAGAAGGCAAATTGTACTTGCGCCGCAAAAGAGCGTCGTGATTCCGTCGCTCTCGTCAAAGAAAATCGACATGAGGATACCGAACGTGAGCATAGCGGCCGCGCGAAGAACAGAAGCCGGCGCACCGGCAAGCAGTACATAAAATATGACGAAGGACAACTGGACGCCGCGCCTCCATTTTCGACCGACGCGGAAAGCAAGGAGTATTTTCTCGACAGCACCGACCAAAATTGACAAATGCAGACCGCTCAGCGCAAGAACATGTGTAATCCCGAGCCGACGGAAATCCCGGACTACCGTCCCCTCAAGATCCCCTCGGCGACCGAGAAAAAGAGCCGATAGGAATCTGCCGCAATCTTCACCGAGTAAGAGTCGCAGTCTCGCAGCAAGAAAAAGGCTGAGCCGCGAAAAGCGAACCGAAAGAGGAATTGTGCGTGTTTGGAAGCTTTCAATATTTTCCGACGTCTCAACCTGAAGCTCTCCCAAAACTCCGCGGGAAAGGTAATATCTTTTTTCGTTAAAGCCGTTTACGTCGGACGATAATCCGCTGATTTCCGTCGTCACACGGACCGATGTACCAAGCGATAATCCCATCGTACCGTTGCAAGTGAGCAGAAAGGCTGCATTGCTTCGTTTTCCGTTTACCCGCTCGGCGCGCAGAATATATCCGGAAGACCAGTTCGTTCCCCATTCCTGCTCGGTTACTTTTCCTTCAACCGTGCAGACAATCCCTGAATCGGCCTCAAATCCCCTTGCTTTCGTGTAAAATCGAGATGAGGAACAAAAACCGATAAGAACAGCCGCAGAGAGACAGATCACCATACACACGGAATAGAAATGGATTCGTTTCAAACCAAAGAGGACCAGCGTGCCTGACACAATCAGTACAACAACGACAAACAAAGGAAGAATGATCGACGAATCAAGCCACACTGCCGATAAGGCGGAGATCAGCATTACCGCACAGATCTTGCAAAGCGGTCTTTTTCCGATCAGACGCATTATCTTTCCTCCTTTGTCGAATGTTGTCTTATTTTAAATTATTATAGCTCTTCTCATTTCTTTTGTCAATTCATGATCTGTTTTTCAAGAAGAATATGATTTTGACTTGACAAACGTAAAATTTTTTTATATAATAACAAAAGCGTACATAACTTTCTGTATCGCGCAAAAACGATCTCATCCGGATTTTCCGGTTTTCGCAGACTGTTTCCGGTGGACGGCTGCGTTTCACAATTCACTCCATTCCGCCGGAGAAAGAGGATTACCATGTTTGAGCAGGTTAAGAACTTACTGATCGACGAGCTTCAGATTGAGGCTGAGGACATTACGATGGATGCTGAGCTGGTCAACGATCTGGGCATCAACTCGCTGGAGCTGGCTGATTTGGTTCTGCTCTGTGAGGAGCGCTTCCATATCGAAATCAACGACGAAGAGATCCACAAGTTCGTCTCGGTTGGCGACGTCGTTCGCTACCTTGAGACAATTGCCTGATTGTCTTGTCTCCGACGGGGCTGCCGCATCTGCGACGGCCCCGTCGGTGCTGTGAGAATCTTAAACCCATATTCGTTTCTATAAAAGACAAGGCAGACATCCCTCGGATGTCTGCCTTGTCTTTTTACACTTTCTTATCCGCTCTTTTTCATTTCTCCCTTTTAAGCTATTTGTTGCTAATGCATAAATCCAATCCCTCTTTGTCGAAATGACAGTAAACAGACTCCGCTTTTTTCAGCCGGAGTCCGTTTAAGAGATTTACAAATTGGAATTTGTCGTTATAAATCAATATTGATTTCGTACTTATCCTCAATGAGTATATAGTTCACATTATACCTTTGTGCAAGGGCTAACATTTCTGCATTGTCTACCAATACCTGCTCCATTGTACACCATTCATCATCCAAGCGGTTTTCGATGGCATTTGCATATTTCTTTATGTCAGCAAAGTAGTTTCTGATATATTCCTCACTCATTACAATGCAGAAACACTTGATATTTTCAAGATACTTAGAGTCAAAGTCCTTCTGCCAATCGAACGGAATATAGCAACCTTCGACAATCAAGTTCTGCTTATTTTCAATCGCAGTTTTTATCATTTCACGAACAACAGGCCATAAGTATGCGGTCAAATCCTTGTCATCACTCATAGGGGTAAGTTCTGTGCTGCCGCTGCGAATTAAACCCATTTTCAGATGGTCTATTGACAGATACGGATATTTATATTTTTCAAGCAACTTTTGAGCAAGAACTGTTTTTCCTGTATGCGATGCTCCGGTAATCAAAATAATCATTATCTCACCTGCAAATTCTTATTTTCCTTTTGGTCCATTCTATCATATTCGTCTGTTTTCATCAACGCTTGGTGAAACTGCCGAAGATACATTCAGCAACACTTATCTTGAAAAGGGACTTTCATTTTAATGGTTGCGGCATATGCGCTGTTGCAAAGCCCAAGAACGGCCGAGCAGATAAAGAGCAGCTCAATGCCGAGTGCCTGCCAGATCCAGCCGCCGAAGAGCGCGATAAAAATCGTGATCAGATGATTGATCGATACGCCGGTGGAGATAGTCGCCTTGACCTCCTCAGGCGAATCGGCAAGGTCCTTGACGTATAGATTGGAGGCCATTGATGCAAGCGAAATCACCGCATCAAGGATATAATTGATACAGCAGATGATGAACGCAATATTCCGTGGGAAGATGTGGTGGGCAAAACCGTAGAAGAAACAGACGATTACCAGAACCAGCGTATCGGTGATCATGACGGCCTTATAGCCGACACGGTCGATGATCCGCCCAACGATGGGAGAAGCGAAGAAACAGGCAATCGCCGACACGGCAAACAGAAGGCTTACCGTGGCTGCATTAGCACCGTACAAGAGGATCAAAACATAGGGGCCAAAGGTGAAGAAAACCTGTTTTCGTGCGCCGTAAAACATCTCCAGCATATAGTATTTTCCGAACTTACGGTTAAAATAAAAGCGACGCTTGGTAGAATCGGTTTCACTCTTTCCGCGAATACGAAAGGTACAGAGCATACTGATGCCCGCAAGAAATGCAGACACGGCAAAGAAAATGGTATACGGCTGATTCTGCGCAAAGAAAGAAAACACGAAAACGATGATCAAATAGCCCGCGAGCGTACCGATCTGATTGGCCGACGTCTGCGCACCGAGCGCAGCACCGCCGCAATCCGGCTTGGCATATTTGAGCGAGAGGGTATTTTTCATACCGATCTGAATATGCTCGCCGAGCGAATATGTACAGATTGCAAGGGTTGCCAGCACCTTAGTCGGCGGCAGAAGTGCGTGCATTCCCATGCCGACAAGCATAACCAAGGCGCCGATCTTATACATCGACTCGGCGGACAAAAGATAAAAAAGAGCAAGAATCAAAACGAGCATAACGCCGGGAATTTCTCTGAAAAATTCGGTTACGCCACGGTCCATTTCCCCCATACCAACGACCTCAGCAAGAAAATTGTCAAGCATTCCCTTGTAAAGACCATAGGAAATTCCGGTGATTAACACCGAAAGCATAAAAAATTTCACGCCCGAGTCGGGAATAAACGCGCGATTGAAGCGCGATGAAATATTGTTCTTTTCCTGTACCATTCGTTTACTCCTCTTCTCCGCACGTGTACTGCTTCAAATATTCGGCAACCGAGCGCGTCATTTCTTTTGAAAAATCCGAATTGTATTTCCGTTTGCAAAAGGCCTCAATCCACGCGACATAGGTTTCCTCGGTACAGTTTTTTGTGAGCATACGGCGCAGTTCTGCCCCCTCCATCCGTCGATAGATGTTCTCATGCACGATATGCTCCATCGCGGCACGCGGCGGCTTGACTCGTGCCATCTGCTGTTCGGTCGGATAACCGAAGACCAGCATGGCTGCGGGGAAAACGTACTCGGGGAGCGCGAGAAGCTCACGATGAAATTCCATGTTTTCCATGATGTCACCGATATAGCAAGAGCCAATACCATAAGATTCTGCCGCAGTGACGGCATTCTGCGCGGCGATCAGCGCGTCATCTACGGCAAGAAGAAGATCCCCCACGCCCGGCTTTCTCGGCGCACAGTCTGCATCCCGGAAGGCATCGTACCACTTGAGACAATCCGCGCAGAAGATCAGAACAAGCTTGGCGCGTGCAATAAAGGGCTGATGATCGCAGGATTCCGCCAGCTCTGCCTTCATGCGGTCATCAGTGACCCGAATGATGGTATAAAGCTGCTGATTGCCGGCCGTCGGTGCCATGGCGGCCGCCATCAGAATCTCATCTACGATAGATTCTTCAATCTCACGGTCGGTAAATACCCGTACAGACTTGCGTGCATTGAGCTGTTTTATGACGTCATTCATTCCCTATTCCTCATTTTCTGTATTTTCCCGACACCACGCATAGGCGATACGAGGAGAGCCGTTCGGCAGATAAATGACTCCGCAGCGCCCAAATCCGTTTCGCAAAACAAGCTTCTGCATCACACGGTTATCGTGATGCGTATCGATCCTTACGTTTTCGGAAAGCCGCTTGGCATAGTCGGACGCGCAAGCAAATACGCCGTGCACCCGTCCTCCGCTCGCAATTCTGTGGATCGTCAGATAGGGCTCGGCATTCGGCCATGCACCGTCCTCGATCGTCCGATACGTCGGCTCTTCTCCGGAGCAAAGCGCAAAAACGCCCTGAATCCCGTCGGAATTATATATCACATGACAGATACCTTGCCGAATATCTTCCCGGATAAGCGTTTCGGGCGGATGTGTATTCCCCCATTGATTCGGGTTTCCCGTTTTGATCATAAACGCCCGTGCAGTGCGGTATATTGACATAATTTCCGCGAGATCATCCGGAACTGCCTGTCGTATATTAAGCATTTTCTTTCTCCCGACGTAATTTGCTTCGGTCAGCAAAGTTCAATACCAACCACACCGTACTTTTTCTGCTCCTCCAAAGAATAATACCGTTCCATATCAGATGGTTTTGCATGGTCAATATCTTCTGTTGTATATCCGCATTGCAGAAGAGGCAGCGATTTGTATAATTCTTCGAAACGATCAAAGCGATGCAATTTTACAACTGTTCTGTCGAGCGTTTCACCGGTAGTGGTATTCGTAAAAACAATCTTATCCCCTGCTTTAATTTGCTGCCGCTTTTCATCAAATAATCGAAGCTCAATTGTTTTATCTCCACGCTTTATCATTTCAAACGGTGAAGAATGGAGTTTCATATTATGCACATTGATTTTCCGATTTACATTTTTATATCTGTATATCCCTATCAAGGATGAAATTATCGCTAACATTTCGTTTGCTACACCACCCCATACAGTATAATATACATTGTATATCAGTATCATCGTTGATGTAACAAGAATGCTTTTTCGTAAATTCTGTACATTCGGGAAATATAAAAACAAGGTATTAACAGCTAATCCCACAACTATCAATAAAGACATCGGTCCTTGCCACGATACAATTCCCATTATACCCATAATTCCCGAAAGAACATATGGCCAGAATGAATACGAAAAAAACTTGATATCTTTTCTGTAAATAATAAAATTTCTTACAATACATACAATGTTCAACAACATTCCTGACCATGCATTTAAGAAAAAGTAACTTATACAGATACTCAATGAAGATAAGGTCTGAACAACGATAAGCTTGTTGTGGCTTTTACATTGATAAGACAAAAATGTTAATAATGTCGCGATCCATCCCATACATTGTCCTGCAATATACATTTGTCAACCTTTCCTTTCTATTTTGCATGGTCTTTTGTATCAATACTGTGTCGACACAGTAGCACACAGCACTCAACATGCCCTGTGCGCGGGAACATATCGACGGGGGTAACTTCACCGATGGAATAGCCGAGTGGCTGCAGGAATGCGGCGTCGCGGGCAAGGGTCGCGGGATCGCAGGAAACGTAGACGATGCGGGGGATTTCCAAACGTGCCAGATATCCGAGCAGCTCGGGTGTGCTTCCCTTTCTTGGCGGGTCAAGGACAACGACGTCGGGGCGAAAATCGGGGCGCTCGGCAAAAATAGGTGCAAGGAGGCCTTCTGCTGTGGAAGCATCTCCGCAGAAGAAGGATGCATTTTGAATATTATTTTTCTCTGCATTCTCACGGGCACATTTGACAGCATCCTCGACGATTTCAATGCCGATAACTTCTTTTACCGCGTCTGCCATAGAAAGACCGATCGTGCCGATTCCGCAGTAGAGGTCAAGAAGCGTTTCGTCTCCCATGAGGCAGGCTTTTTCGCGGGCAATCCCATACAAGAGCTCCGCGCCGTCGTGATTGATCTGATAAAATGCAGAGGGATGGATCGAAAATCGCAGGCCGCAGAGAATATCCTCAAGGGTGTTTTTTCCGCTGAGCAGTGTATAGTGGCGGCCGAGGATCAGATTGGTGTTTTCGGTATTATGGTTGAGCAGAACGCCCACGATCTGCGGAAATTCGGACGTAAGCATCTCGGTGAATTGCTCGGCAAAAGGAAGCTTCTCTCCGTTGATGACAAGACAGAGCAAGATCTCTCCGCTTGCCTCGCCTGCACGCAGATACAGGTGGCGGAGCAGTCCGCGTCCCGTTATTTCATCGTATGCGGAAATACCGTTCTGACGGGCAAAATCGCGCACAGCGATTGCAATCTCACCGAAGATCGGCGGCTGAAGAAGGCATCCGCCGGCAGGAACGAGCTTATGCGATTTTGCGGCATAAAAGCCGATCTCGGGGCCATCCGCACTCGGGGCAATCGGATACTGCGCTTTGTTGCGGTAACCGCTTGTTTTTCCCGTCGTTTGAACCGCTTCGATTTCAACGTTGCTAAGCCCGGACTTCCGAAATGCATGGACGACATCATTTCGCTTAAGCTCGAGCTCATGCGCATAGTCGATTGCGCGGTAAGCGCATCCGCCGCAGGAAAGCGGTGCGGGACAGGCATCGGCGGTGCGGTACGGAGA
>JAZNCR010000218.1:0-4368 GCA_045587605.1 Eubacteriales bacterium | reverse complement strand
CACTATGGCGGGGTTTTCGTAATGCAAAAAAGCATTCACGGCAGTATTCTGCCGTGAATGCTTTTTTATGATGGATTAAAACCGCACCAGTGTTTGCACGCCCTCGGTGAGTGCGTCGGCGAATCGAGCCAGCTCCTCTTCGGTGTTATTTGCCGAAAGAGAAATCCGAATGGTCGAATCGGCCTCGTGCGCAGGCAGACCGAAGGCAAGAAGTGCCGATGAGGTTTTGTTCTTTGCGTGCGCTGAGCAGGCAGAGCCCGCCGAAATGCAAATGCCGTGTCTTGAGAGATAATTTAACATCGTCTCACTTTTGATGCGCGGGAGGGTCAGGCTGATGATATGCGAAACGGCATCGGCAGGGAGGTTCGGGCGCACCTCGGGTGCTGTTTCGGCAAGCCGGGCAAGCAGACCCTCGCGCAGGCTGCGGACATGGGCAAGATCTGCCGCAAGAGATGCGTGTCCTGCCGCGGCCGCCGCACCGAAGCCCGCTATGCCGACGGTATTCTCGGTGCCCGATCGGTATCCGCTCTCCTGTCCGCCGCCGAGCAGCGTCGGCACAAGACGTTTTGCCGTATGAATCTTCGGATCAACCCAAAGCGCACCGACACCCTTCGGGCCGCCGATTTTATGCGCGCTGACCGTAATCATATCCGCGCCGAGCGAGCGGGCACTGAATGGGGTCTTGAGAAAGCCCTGCACCGCGTCACAGTGCAGGAGTGCCTGCGGGGCGAGGCGGCGGGCGGCCGAGAAAATCCGCTCAAGCGGATAGCGCGCCCCCGTTTCGTTATTCACCAGCATCATGGAGATCATAAAGAGCCGCTCGTCCATCAGCGCCTCGGCTGCAGCAAGATCAAGCACGCCGCCGCGCGTGGGAATTTCCACGATTTCAAAGCCCTCGCGGGCGAGCGCGGCCAGCGGCTCGCGGACGGCGGGATGCTCGCTGTCGGTGGTCAGAATACGGGTGGCCGTTCTGCGGGACTTTGCGTGCGCACCGCCGAGAATGGCCAGATTATCCGCTTCACTGCCCGATGCGGTAAAAATCAGCTCGCCCGGCTTGAGTGCCGCAAGACCAAGTGCACGTCCGACCTCTCGCCGCGCCGTCTCAAGGACGGTATGCGCCGCCTGCCCCGCCGCATGGGTGGAGGAGGGATTGCCGAAGCAATCCATTGCCTCGCACATCCGTGCTCGGGCGGCGGCAGAGAGCGGGGTCGTGGCACTGTTGTCAAGATAAATAAGATCAGCGGAAGATGAAACAGTCAACAATGGTCTGCACCTCATCAAGATTTGCCTCGAAGCTGTCGGTCGGCGCGGTATAGGTGAGAATATAGAACATATCCCCGTACGCCGCGATGACCTGCATCATCCGCACCGACTGCCCGTCAAGTGTCAGATCAAAGGTGTACACACCCGACGGGCGGCCGCCGAGCGTTCCGGTCTCCCGCGAGATAAACGAGTATCCCGTGAAATTGGCGGTATAGCTTTCCTCGGCCATTTTCCAATAGTCGTCGATCGACATGGCATCGGCATCCGGCATATAGGACATGACGCTGACGTTGGCCGATCCAACCGTGGTATACGCCGAGGATACGCCGCTCTCGGTGTTGACGTTCCAGCTCTTCGGCACGTAAAGTCGGTATGCCGCGTTTTCAATCGAAGCAATCTGCATATTGTCGGGAACGACCTCCTCGTTCCGGGAGCAGCCGACAAGCATAAGAAGCGCGAGCAGGAGAATAAGTATTTTTTTCATGATAAAATCCTTTCCGTTTTCGGTCTTTAAGAGAGACAGCGGTCAAGCACGGCCTGGGCGGCCGAGAGAACGCCGACCTTGCCCGATTCATAGGTCAGTCCGCCCTGGAAATATGCCGTGTAGGGCGGGCGAAGCGGACCGTCTGCCGACAACTCGATGGACGAGCCCTGCGTAAACGCGCCTGCGGCCATAATGACCTCGTCGGCATATCCGGGCATTGCCCAGGGCTCGGGCGAAACGTACGCATCGACCGGCGAACCCGCCTGGATCCCCTGACAGAAGGCAATCAGCCCCTCGGGGGTCTTCATGCGGACGGCCTGAATAATATCACTGCGCGGCACGTCCCACGCAGGCTCGACCTCGTAGCCGAGCGATGCAAAGACGTAGGCGGCAAGATGAGCCGTTTTGAGGGCCTGTGCCACCGTGTGCGGTGCGTAGAAGAGTCCCTTATAGATGCTCTTGTTCTGTCCGAGGGTCGCGCCGACCTCAAGGCCGACGCCGACCGAGGTCAAACGGTAACTGCAAAGCTCAACGGCGCGCGCGCGGCCTGCAATATAGCCGCCGCTCTCCGCCATACCGCCGCCCGGATTTTTGATCAGTGAGCCGATGCAAAGGTCAGCACCCACCGCCGTCGGCTCAAGCTCCTCGGTGAATTCGCCATAGCAGTTGTCCACCACAACCCAAGCCTTCGAGCGTGCGTGCACAAAGGCGGCAAATTCGGCAATCTGTGCAACCGTCAGGGTCGGACGGGTCAGGTATCCCTTGGAACGCTGAATGAAGACGACCTTGATCCGATCGCCATACTCGGCCAGAGCCGCTTCGGCGGCGGGATAATCAAATCCGTCACCGTCAAGCTCGATCTGGCGGTAGTCCACGCCAAAGTCACGCAGTGATCCGTCACCCGGCGTTCCCGTAATGCCGATCACCTCTTCAAGGGTATCGTAGGGCTTGCCTGCCGCCGAGAGCAGAATATCGCCCGGGCGGAGAAGTCCGAAAAGACCGATGGTCAGTGCCTGCGTTCCGTTGACGATGCTGTGACGGACGAATGCCGCCTCGGCACCGAACAGATCGGCGTAAATTTCATCGAGCGTCTCGCGGCCGCGGTCATCGTAGCCATAACCGCTCGTTCCCGCGAAATGTGCGTCCGAGACGCGGTGCTCGCGGAAGCTCTCGAGCACACGGGCAGAGTTGCGGAAGGCAATTTCATCAATCCGCGCGAAATGCGGCGCAAGTGCAGTCTCGGCCTCAGCCGCCAGCGCGATCAATTTCGGAGAAAACTCCATCTCAGTCTGCCTCCTTGCCAAGATAGGCGACCGTCAGTGCCACGCAGGCCTCGACGTCCCCAAGGTCAACCATCTCAACACCCGAGTGAATATAGCGGGTCGGGATCGAGATTGCCCCTGCCACACAGCCGCTCCCCGCCATCTGCATGGAGGAGGTATCGGTGCCGCCATAGGTAAGGATTTCAATCTGATGGGGAATCTTTTCAGCCTTCGCTGTCTTGAGGATATCCGCCATAAGAGCAGGATCACAGATGACCGACGAGTCCTTGAGCTTGACCGCCGCGCCGCCGCCGAGCTTGACCGCCATGGGCTTTGCGCCGATCGCGTCTCCCGTTCCGGTCACGTCGTAGGCGAGTGCAAGGTCGGGCGTGATGGCAAATGCCGCCGTCTTTGAGCCGCGGCAGCCGACCTCCTCCTGCACGGTAAAGGTATAATAGATATCGTCACGGGGAGCGGTCAGTCTGCGGGCAATCTCCACCAGCACGACACAGCCGATACGGTCGTCAAGCGGACGTCCCGCAATTCGGCGGCCTGCGAGGCGGGTCACGCTCGGCTCAAGCACGAAATAGTCGCCGATCTTGACTCTGCGCTCGGCATCACGCTTGTCCTTCGCGCCGATATCAACGTAAAATTTATCAAAGGTCATCGATCCCGCCGCCGTACCACTCTCGGGGACAAGCACGCCCTTGGTGCCATTTTCGAAGACAACGGTATGGAATGCCGCCGCGATAAAATTGATTCCGCCAATGGGCGTCAGACGAAGATAACCGCTCTCCTCAATCGCGGTTACGAAAAAGCCGATCTCATCCATGTGTGCGGCCAGCATCACGCGGCGGCGCTCGCCGTCGGGTGCACTGCCCCGCTTGAGGGCAATCAGATTGCCCATCTTGTCCCGATAGACCTCATCGCAGAAGGGCGCGATCTGCGCGCGGATAACCTCGGCCGCCGCATCCTCTCTTCCCGAGATTGCGGGGGCTTTGACGATCTTTTTAATCAAATCCAACATATATAGAAAACTCCTTTAATCATCGAAGGTTTTCGGGCAAATCCGCATACGGCGGAAAGCTGTCCTTTTTCGCAAGCAGGACGGGCAAAAGCGAGCATAGTGCCCGATAATCCCGCACGTCGGCCACCGTCGACGCGCTGTGTGCATAACGCACGGGCAAGGACAGCGCAAGCGCGACGGCTCCCTCTGCCGCACGCTGAGCCGCGGCCGCATCGTTCGGTGTCGCAGCGCGGGGATAGATGCCGACAGGAATGCCCATCTCACCGCAAAGCATCCGCACCCGATCCATCAGTCGGGCATCATAGATCGTTCCCTTATCTGCCGCCGGCAGA
>JAZNCR010000217.1:0-2947 GCA_045587605.1 Eubacteriales bacterium | reverse complement strand
GACCAATCGGTCTGCGGGCTTTGGTTATGCTTATATGACGCTTAAGCACGGTTGAGGATTGCGTCTGCCGCAGCGGCCTTATACTGCTTTTTGATGAGATAAGGCAGATCGCAGTGTCCGCGGTTGGGGACGATGTGATAGGTCACATCACGTCCGAGTGCACGCATCTTCTCGACAAAGCGGTCGGAATGAATCGCCTTGTTGACGCTCTTGTCCTCGGTGCAGTGGAAGATGGTATAGGGAATGTCGGGCATTTCCTCGGCGAGATGGAAGGGAGAAAACTTTTGGAGCACCTCAGCGATGTCGCCTTCTTCATGCCAGAATGCGCTGTAAAGCGTACGGGGCAGATCGGGACGCTCGGTCAGATGCAGGGGCATATCGCAGACGGGGCAGTTGGTCACGCAGGCGACCGGTGTGCGCTTGGCATAGCGGGTATAGGTCAGTGCGCTCTGTCCGCCCATGCTGCCGCCCCAGGCGACAGTCGGAATCGAATCATCGAGGTTGAGTGCCTCGATGAGCACGTCGATGAGCTCATCAGTGTAAGCAATTGCCTGCCGATTCATCCAGTTCCAGGGATTATTGTAGGGATGGACGTAAAGAATGCCCTGCTCGCCGAAATATTCACCGTCGGTGTTTTCGTCCTTGATCATATCCTTGTTGCCAAGACCGAAGAAGCTGATGACGATACCGCGAATGGGTACGGTGCAGATTTCGTGATTGACGTAAGCAAAGTTACGGATCTTATCAAAGGTGATCAGTAGGTTCATAGCCCTGTCCCTTTCGGTTGTTATTTCAGCATGCCTTCAAGCTCGCCCTTGACTGCGTCAAGTGCTTCGCTTACCTTGGCAATATCCTTGCCGCCTGACATGGCGTTGTCGGGGCGACCGCCGCCCTTGCCGCCGGTCACGGCAGCCGCGGCCGAAGCCAGCTTGCCTGCGTGGGCACCTGCGGCAACCGCATCCTTGCCGCAGCCGGCAATAAAGTTGAGCTTGCCGTCGTTGACAATGGCGATCACGATAACCGCATCGTCGGCCTTGGCCTTGATGGTATCGCTGATCGTGCGCGCACCGTCGGCGTTCATCCCGTCGAAACGAGCGGTGATGAGACGGGTACTGCCGACGGCAGCTGCACTGTCAAGCAGTTCGCCGACACGCAGAGAAGCCATCTTTGCGTTGAGGGCGTCGATCTCATGGTGAGCGGCCTTCAGCTCTTCCTGGAGCTGTGCGGCACGCATGGTAATGTCGTGCACATTCTGTGCCTTGAGTGCCTTTGCGGCATCGGTGAGCAGGGAATCCTTTTCTGCGATCAGCTCAAGCACACCGCGGCCGGTAACGGCTTCGATACGGCGCACGCCTGCGGCGACCGAGGTCTCGGAGATGATCTTGAAGAGGCCGATCTCACCGCTGTTGTGGCAGTGCGTACCGCCACAGAGCTCGGTCGAGAAGTCGCCCATCTTGACCATGCGGACAACGCTGCCGTACTTTTCACCGAAGAGTGCCATTGCCCCGTTCTGCTTTGCGGTTTCAATATCGGTTTCAACCGTATCAATCGCGAGTGCGGCAAGAATATGCGCGTTAACCAGTTTTTCTACCGCATCGATTTCTTTCGGAGAAAGAGCTGAGAAATGCGTGAAGTCAAAGCGGCAGACGGTGTTGGAAACGTAAGAGCCTGCCTGCTCAACGTGATCGCCGAGTACCTTGCGCAGAGCGGCCTGCAGCAGATGAGCGGCCGAGTGGTTGCGGGCGATCGCACGGCGGCGCATATCGTCAATGTCTGCCATCACCTCATCGCCAACCGAGAAGGTGCCGGTGGCAATGGTACAGAGGTGGATATAAACGCCGTCGGTCTTCTTGGTGTCGTATACGGTCAGCAGCTTGCCCTCGGCATACAGGGTGCCCTCGTCTCCGATCTGTCCGCCGCCTTCACCGTAGAAGGGAGTGCGGTCGAGAACGATGGTACAGTCTCCCTCGGAGATCGAGTCAACCGCGCCGTCCTCGGTCAGAATGGCAAGGATCTTTGCCGTGCTGCGGTAGTCGGTATAGCCGGTAAATTCGGTCTGAGGCAAACCCGAGATGAGCGATTTGGACGAATCACTCCAGCCCGAGATATTGGCACGTGCCTCGCGTGCACGGGTCTTTTGCTGCTTCATCAGTGCATTGAAGGTGTCCTCATCAATGCGGAGATGGCTCTCCTCTGCAATCTCACGGGTGAGGTCAATCGGGAAGCCAAAGGTGTCATAGAGCTTGAAGACCTCTTCGCCCGAGATGGTATCGGCGTCTTTGTCAAGTGCACCGGAAACGGTGACTTCCAGTTTGTCCAGGGTTTCAGCCGAAACTGTCACCGCGGACGGTACGATCATCATGACAGCCAGAATCAGCGCCAGGATCGCATTCATTTTCCTTTTCATTGATTTTTACCTTCCTTTTTTATAATAGAGCACGCACGGGAAATCCCTGTGCGATTTTTGTTTTACGGGTATACAGACTTATGAAAACGCAAAAAGTTCCATCATTTCCCACAAGTTCCGGAAATGTTTACAAACGGGAAATATACTCTCCCTCTTTCCACTTTAAAAATATATAAATATGTAGTAAAATAATAAGATAATGAAAATAATATTAAATTTACATACAGAAAAGAGGCAGCAACTATGCTCACACCGGAAAAATCAAAAGAACTTTTATCCCGCACAACAACCGAGCCTCACCTCATTGTCCACGCAACAGCGGTTATGGCTGCAATGGGTGCAATGGCGGAACACTTCGGCGAAGATGTACAGCACTGGCAGGCTGTGGGATATATCCATGACTACGATTATGAACAGCACCCTGATGCACACCTTCAGCACACAGCCCAGCCTCTCAGGGCAGAAGGCGCAACAGAGGAAGAAATCCGCGCAATCTTAAGCCACGGCTACGGTCACTGCACAGATGTTGAACCAATCACC
>JAZNCR010000216.1:0-7541 GCA_045587605.1 Eubacteriales bacterium | reverse complement strand
AGTCCCATGCCGGCA
This sequence comes from Eubacteriales bacterium, assembly GCA_045587605.1. Lineage (GTDB taxonomy): Bacteria > Bacillota > Clostridia > Oscillospirales > CAG-272 > SIG693. The sequence goes on along the minus strand of JAZNCR010000216.1, from coordinate 7,526 downwards.
ACGAGAGCATCCATCTGCCGCGCATGTGCTTCCCGCTCCCGCGCGAGCATTTCGTCCCGTTCGCGCTCTGCCCGTCTGCGGGCCGCCGCGTATTTTGCGCGCTCCTCCGGCGGCTGCTCCGCCTTTTCTTCTTTTTCAGGCTCCGCTTGCCCATCCGGTATCGCTTCCGCAGCCGTATCCTCGGATGCCGCTTCCGCCTCATGCGCTTCTTCAAAAAGCGCACCGTAATCTACGTTTTCACGTTCTTCCATACACGTCTCCTTTTCCTTGAATTTTTTCGCTTTTTCTGCGTGATGATTTGGATGATATGAGCGCTCCGCAGACCGCTCCGCTCTCCCTGCGAACACCGCGATACGGCTTTCTTACTTCTCTTTGCCGCAGCGCAGATCTCCATTGTTCACACTCACAACACGCTTGCCGCCCTTGGGCTTCTTCTGACAAGGTGCCTCTACAACCTGACTTCCGGTATTGCCGATACGGCCGATATACCCGATACTGCCTCTCTTTTGTGCCATTTGCTCACCTCCTTCCGTCAAGCCTGCTGATCTATGGTAAAGCAGGAGAAATTACCGCACTTATCCTCCCTCTCCCCAACGGCTCCGCAAAATTGCCTTTTCCTCGGGAGAAGCACGGTAATAGTCCTCCCACATATCGTCTGTCCAGGCCGAACGCCCCCGCGTTGTCTCCACCGACAAGCAGGACTGCTTCGGCCGAATGTAGTGCGCAATGGCCAGCGCCATCACGCAGTCGTCATGCGCGCCCGCTTCAGCCTCGGGTCGATAGGCTTCACTGCGCACGAAGGTCTGCATTTCCTCCAGCGTCACGCGGTCGTTGACGAGCGAAATATCCTCCCGCATCGCACGGATCAGCGTGGCGATAATCAACGGCCGCGTCTTCTGGTCGGTACGGAACCCGTAACTGTGCTTTGGCTTGTGCGTGTATTCGTCCACACTCTCGCGCACATACTGGCGCGGATAGCGAAGGCGCTGCAGCTCGGCTACGGGATAGGTCGAGAAATTGGTCTCCACTGCCATAAGCGCTTCGTTATACCACATACCAAGGCAATAAAGCTGATGGGTAAAGACGTCCTCGTCAAAGCGCTGTCTCAGCCGCGCAACCTGCTCACCCGTGCGGTTGTCAAGCACCTGCGCCACGAATTGGTCGCTTCCCTCACCTGCCGTATCCGCACCGATCACATACGGCACACCCGCTTCAGGCTCGCGCCATACGGCAATAGCGCCCTCCTCTGCATCGACGAACGACGGATCGCAGATCGAACGCCCGTCATAGGAGAACAGAAAATCTCCCACCCGTCCGGGCGGTGATACCTCGCGCAAGCGTTCTGCCACCGCGCGTGCCCGAAAAACGCTCCTCCCCGTAACTCCCCATTGCCCCAGGCAATAAACATCGTAATAATACGCGTCGATCTCGCGAAATGCTTCCAGGCGTCGGCGGTTTTCCTCCGGCAGATGGGGGTTGTCGCGGTAGGTCGATTCGTGCACACGCACATCCGGCGATGGAGCATCAAAGAACCTTGCCTTTAGCCAATGATTGATTGAGGTCGGGTTGAAGGTAAGAATGATCTGATAATAATTGATCCTTCGTCCGCGCAGTCGGATGTCCAGCTGGTTGAGATCCCCCTCCTCAAGCTCAGTGGCTTCCTCAATCCAGATTGAGGTAATTTCGTAGATGGATTTGAGCTTTTCCACGTCGTCAAGTCCGACCATGAGAATCTCTGAGCCGTTGGGAAAAGAGATTGTCATATCGGAAAGCTTGATTTTGGCTCCGCTATCCGGGTAATGCCGGGCAAGCTGCCGACGCAGCTGAGCAAGACAGGACTCTCTCAATGTTCGTGCAACCTTCCGACAAACCAATATTCTGTGCCCCGGTTCGTGCACGCATCGCTCAAGAATCTTTCGCCCCGCAAAAATCGACTTGCCCGATCCGCCGCCTCCCTTGAGCACCAAAAAACGGTGCTCGTCAAGGTAAAGTGAGCGGAAAACGGGATTGGTCGTTGCGGAGAGGTCCTTCCACCAGCGCGCCGCCTCTGCCGCCGCCTCAAGACCAAGCTGCTCCCCTTTTCTATTCTCCATCGCCGTTATCCCCACCACCCCCGACGGCAGTATCTCCCCGACGCACGCACTCGGCCATCGCGCAGATCAGCTCCACCTTCTCTGCCGCACTCATCCCTGCCGTCAGCTCGGCATCCCCTCCCGCACTATCCGCTTCAGCGTGCACAGCGTCGGGACGGTAGTCATTCTGCAGCTTGAAGATAACACCCTGTAGATTCTTCTCTCTTGTGCACAGCTGTTCTTCAAGATAACATTCAAACCATAACAGCGCACGCATGCAAACCGCCGCGTGTGCCGGATGCTTTTCGGCATCGGCATATTCCTGCCAGGCGGCGTGATCAATACCGAGTGCCAGACAGAGTCCCGGGAGCGTCGGAACCCGTATCCATACAAGGCGTCTCGCCTCTTCGTCGTTGGCATCAAGCATATCCCGCCCAAGCGGCTCAAGCCGAATAATCGAACCGAAATATCGGTCGACCGCACGTTCAAACTCTGATGCCGAATATCGTTTGACAACCCGAATAAATTTACCTGCCATCTTCCCCCTCCTTTCTCCCGTTTTGTTTTCGTTATCTGTGCCGGTGCTTCTGCCGGCGGATTGCACCGAGAATCAGCAGCTCATCCGCATCGCGTGCCGTGTGCTTCGCCCTCCGCTGTGCCTGCCGTTCCCTGCACCAGCTTTGATATTCGTCGCATCCTCCGTGGCATCCGATTCCCCGCCGCGGACAATCCCGATCTCCGCGTCGGCAAGGCGGTCCCATCACGGTGCATTCCTCCGAAACGGACGGCAAACCTCCGGCCACACCACACGCACCCAGTCAAGCCATTGCTCGCAGTCGTTCGCGCAGACAAGCGCACGGCGGCACTGTCTGCAGGGACTCGGGGGAAGCTCCCCCCGCTCACGGTATTTTTCGATGTCAATTTTTCTTCTTCTTTGGCGCATTGCTTTCTCCTTTTGTGATTTTAAATCACTTCGTTTTTCTAATAATTACCGACGAATCGGAAAAAGCCAATATCCGGCTCTCTCTTTTCTGTCGGTTCGATAAAAATCCGCCTTTTCTTCCCTTTTTCCGTCCAAAATTATCTGCACACCGCAGTTTGACGTCAATCGGCAATTTTAGAAGGTGACTTTCGATCACGGGCATATGATAGCACATATTTTCGTGATTGTCAATACCTTTTTTCGAGAAATCTCAGATTTTTGTTGACTTTTATTCACATTTGTGCTATACTCTTCTTATCAAATATAAACGAAGGACGGTTTTTCTTATGGGAATCGGAAAACGAATCAAGGCACGCCGGGAGAATTTGGGCATGACGCAGGACGAGCTTGCCATGAAAATGGGCTACACCTCCCGTTCGTCCATTGCCAAAATCGAATCGGAAACCAACGATATCCCCCAGTCCAAAATTGCCGCATTTGCCGCGGCACTGAGCACCACAACCGCCTATCTGATGAATGCCGAAAACGACTTCTTCTCGCTCGCAGAAAATATTATTCCTCTCCCCAAAACAAAAAAGATCCCCCTGCTCGGCACGATTGCCTGCGGAGAACCGATTTATGCGGAAGAAAACGTAGAGGACTATCTGGCGGTTCCCGACGGCATCAAGGCGGATTTCTGCCTGCGCTGCAAAGGGGAAAGCATGACGGGCGCGCGCATCTATGACGGAGATATTGTCTATATCCGCGCGCAGGAGTCGGTCGATAACGGACAGATTGCGGCCGTCATCATCGGGGACGAAGCAACCCTGAAGCGGGTCTACGTTGCCGACAATTGCGTCACCCTCGCCGCCGCCAACGACGCCTATCCTCCGCTGATTTACGTCGGTGAGGAAATCAACCGCATCCGCATCCTCGGCCTTGCCGTTGCCTTTCTCAGCCGCGTTCGTTAAGTCTATTCGTTTGCTACAGACCCACGTCTTTAAATCATCACAGAAAGAGAAATCACCGTGCGTTCAAATACATCCCACAAAGCCTTATCTCTGCAGATTCTGCTCTTCAGCCTGCCGCTTGTTTGCTCCAACGTTCTGCAGATTCTGTTCCACATGGCAGATATTGCTGTCGTCGGCCGTTTTGCCGGTTCGCTCTCGCTTGGCGCGGTCGGGTCAACGGCAACCGCCATCACCCTCTATACCGGTGTGCTCATCGGTGTGGGCGGCGGAGTAAATGCCCTCGTTGCTCGTCACTACGGAGCCAAAAATTACGCCGAGCTGCGCAGAACCGTTCATTCCGCATCCCTGATTTGCCTCCTCGTCGGTATCGTCATCATGCTCATCGGCTTCTTCGGTGCCCGTCCTCTGCTTCTTCTGCTGAACACAAAGGAAGAATTGCTTGAACGCGCCGTGCTGTACTTAAAAATATACTCGTTCGGCATGCCTGCGCTTGCCGTCTTCAACTTCGGCAACGCCGTCTTCAGTGCCATCGGAAACACGAAAAAGCCGCTCTGCTATCTGCTCGTCTCGGGCGTGCTCAACGTCCTGCTCAACCTGTTCTTCGTCATCATCTGTCACCTTGACGTTGCAGGTGTCGCAATCGCGAGTATCCTCTCGCAGTATCTCTCGGCCGTTCTGATCGTCGCCGCTCTCTTTCGCAGTCGGGAGGTTTACAATCTCCGTCTTGCGGAGCTCCGTCTGCATCCGAAAAGCAGCCGCGAGATACTCGCGCTCGGTATTCCCTCGGGTCTGCAGAATGCGATCTTCCACGCAGCAAATCTCTTTATCCAGGCGGGGGTCAACACCTTTGACACCGTTATGGTTGCGGGAAACTCGGCCGCCGCCAATGCCGACGGTCTGGTTTATGACGTGATGGCCGCCTTCTACACCGCCTGCAGCAGCTTCATCGGACAAAGCTATGGCGCGGGAGACCGCCGCCGCATCCGCCGTGCATATCTGATCTGCCTTGCCTTCTCCTTCGGTATCGCCGCCCTCATGGGTGTCACCCTCGTCGCCTTCGGCCCGGCATTTCTCTCGCTTTTCACCGACGATCCGGCCGTCATTGAGGCGGGTATGAAGCGGCTGACCATTATGGGACTTTCCTATGCAATTTCGGCATTTATGGACAACGCCATTGCCGGCTCAAGAGGGCTGGGAAAAAGCTTCGTGCCGACAATTATCGTGATCTCGGGCTCCTGTATCTTCCGCATCATCTGGATCTATACCGTTTTTGCTTATTTCGGCACAATTCCTTCCCTGTATCTGCTCTACGTCTTTTCGTGGACCATCACAGCAATTTTTGAAAACATCTATTTCATCCAAACCTACCGCAAGCTTCCGTTTTAGCATTACCTGCATAAAAGTGGGTACTTCCCCTATGTATAACCGTATCCTGCATTTGATTCAGCGCGATCGGCACAACCGATTCGGAATCTCGCCAATACGATAAAGCCCTCAGAACACGAAAAGCACTGACAGTGTGAATGATCAGCATAAAAAGCATAAAATTCGGCCAAACAACTTGATTTATGCACGATTTTGTTATATAATAAACAAGCAAGCAGCATGACGCCGCTGTTCCGGCTGTAAAGGGGAAAACAAAGGCGCGCTCTCTATGCAAATAAGACCAAAATAAAACCAAAAGGAGTATTTGAAATGGCAAACAGATTTGTTCTTAATGAAACCAGCTATCACGGCAAGGGGGCCATCAAGGAGATCGCCTCCGAAATCGGAGCAAGAGGATTCAAAAAGGCATTCGTATGCTCCGACCCCGATCTTATCAAGTTTAACGTTACCAAGAAGGTAACCGACGTACTTGATGCTGCAGGCATTGTCTATGAAGTGTTCTCTGACATTAAGCCCAATCCGACCATTGAAAACGTGCAGAACGGTGTCAAGGCGTTCAAGGCGAGCGGCGCGGATTGTATCGTTGCAATCGGCGGCGGTTCTTCCATGGACACCGCAAAAGCAATCGGTATCATCATTGAAAATCCCGAGTTCGCAGACGTCAGAAGCCTTGAGGGCGTTGCACCCACCAAGAATAAGTGCACCCCCATCATCGCAGTTCCCACGACCGCAGGTACTGCCGCTGAGGTAACGATCAATTACGTGATTACCGATGCAGAAAAGAACCGCAAAATGGTTTGTGTAGACGTTCATGATATTCCCGTTGTTGCAGTTGTTGACCCCGATATGATGGCCACTATGCCCAAGGGACTCACTGCAGCAACCGGTATGGATGCGCTTACACACGCAATTGAGGGATATATTACGGGCGGTGCATGGGAGCTTTCCGATATGTTCCACATCAAGGCAATCGAGATCATAGCAAGAAGCCTTCGCGGTGCCGTTGACAATACGGATGAAGGACGTGAGGGTATGGCTCTCGGTCAGTACATCGCAGGTATGGGCTTCTCAAACGTAGGCCTTGGTATCGTTCACTCAATGGCACATCCTCTCGGTGCGCTGTATGATACGCCTCACGGTGTTGCAAACGCGATCATTCTTCCCACAGTTATGGAATACAACGCGCCCGCGACCGGCGAGAAATACAGAGATATCGCGGTTGCTATGGGTGTCAAGGGCGTTGCCGAGATGACGCTCGAGCAGGCAAGAACTGCCGCTATCGATGCGGTTAAGCAGCTCTCTCTTGACGTGGGAATCCCTGCAGACCTTAAGGATATTGTTAAGGCAGAGGACATTGACTTCCTCGCAGAATCCGCATACGCTGACGCTTGCCGCCCCGGCAATCCGCGTGAAACAAGTGTAGAAGAGATCAAGGCACTCTACCTCAAGCTTATATAAGCATGCAAAGGGCTTACCGTCCATTTAGGCGGTAAGCCCTTTTTGCTCAAAAAATTGCTATATTTTTTATGACATAAAGGTGCGATGTGATTACATATCACTCTTTCCCGCCATCTCTATCCCTCTGCATTGTCTCCGCTATCGCCCTGCCTATGAATGCATTGACACTTTCGTTATTGCTTGCTGCATGGGCTTTGATGATCTCTTTGTCGCCTTTGGGCACCACTATCTCGATACGATCATAAACTTTTGCATTATATCTGTTTTTCACCTCGGCCGATGTCTTTCCCATTGTCTCACCTCCTCTGCTATAGTATATCACATTTGTCATCATTACACAAGTATGCAATATGGACAAGAATACTTCCGTAAGTTTGTGTATTGTGCCTATTGCAATACTTACGGAAGTATTCTATAATATAAACGTACCAAAGAGGTACGCCTAAAATATGGGAGGTGATGGCATCACATGGAAAGGATTAACGGAATGTCTCAAACAGACAAAGACATCGAGAACTCGAGACTTGAGCTTATTGCGCAGCTGAGAGAGGCAACGGCGAAAACGCCCGAAGAAGCGGCGCAGATCGTCCGAGATGCTAAGGTCTAAGAGACTAAAAGAAAAGACCGCCAGCGGTAGCGCGCGTAGCGGTCAGTAGACGATAGGAACGGGGAGCGGAAACCTCACCGCCGTTCTCCGTTCTCCATTGTAACACGGTG
>JAZNCR010000215.1:0-2182 GCA_045587605.1 Eubacteriales bacterium | reverse complement strand
CTCGGGCAGCCAGATCTCATGGCGGATATTGGATCGCGTACTCGGCGCGGAATGCAGTGCAACACGGACGAAGGGCGGAAGATCGACATGGGTCTTTCCGTAGGGATCGGTGTAGCTGTCCTGCTCCGCGGTAAGATCGGTAATGGTCGTGTCGATCTCTTGCAGTGCAGAAATCAGTTCTTTATTTTGTTCAAGTGTCATCATCATCATCATTATACTTTCTTTTATCAGCGCTTGAGATAGCGCTCGGCGCAGGCAGAACGCGCGGTGATCGGGTTCTTTTCGCTGCCGTATGGATAGATGGTCATCCTTCCCTGTACGCCGCCGGCCTCGGTCACGACCTCAAGGCTGTCGGGCGCGATCCCCTCCTCACGCCAGAGGCGGAGCAGGTGGAGAGGCGAGCGTATCTCTCGCTCTCCGTTCAGCATTGCCGCACCGTAGCGCGTCAGATTTGCGCGGTGATCCTGTCCGGGGGCAAGGAAAAGACGGGCACTCGCAAGTGCGGTATCAAGTCCGCCGACCGCCTCGGTCACCCGGGCATAATAGTTCATCGCCTCAGGGAAAAAGACGACGGGATCGGCACTGCCCGAATACATCAGCAGCTTTCCGCCGCGCGCAAAGAAGGGGCGCAGATCGGGATCGTTTGCATTCATATCTGCCGCAAGAAGATCATCCAGACGGTCTACATCGGCATCCATATCAAAATCATGGTCAAGATAATCCGCACCGAGTCCCCACCGAACGACGTAGGTTCGCGGAGCATCCTTTTTCTGCCAACTGAGAATCTCTCTGCCCGACTCCGCGCCGATGGGGAAGCCGCAGTAGACCTGCTCTCCCGTGCGGGGATTGACGGGACCGAGATAGAATTGGTGCAAAAGATTACGCTGTTCATCCGAGAGTGCAGGCAGATTCTTCTCCAGATAGGCAGCAAAGCCGTCGATAAACGCTTTATCCGTCGGAGGGTCGGCAAAGAAAAGTGCATCCTGCAAAAGCACACCCGCCAGGCGGCCATAGTCAAGCGCACAGGCAGTAACCGACGAAAGCAGCTCTTCCGTGAAGGGCTCCGCGCCCGATTTGCGGATCAAATTATGCGCCCAGAGAAAAAAAGCGTGCATATGGGTGCGATTATTGGCGGGGACGTGAGCAATGATGCCATCGTATTCCTCGGGAAACCGCTGAAGTAAGGACATCGCCTGCTGACCGCCGGTCGAACCGCCCCAGAAGTATGCATATGCAATCGTCCGTCCGTAATAGGCCTCGGTGATCAGCTTGCCTGCCTGCGTCATCAGATAGGTGGCGCGCCAGCCGAAATCCTTCCACCATTCGGGATTGCCGATTCCGCAGTCACGCCCCGCCGACGTGCCGAGGTCGGTGTTGATCACCACGTAGCCGCTCCGCAGACGGGCCGCAAGCGTGCCATATCGGATCACACCGGCGATTCCGCCGTTTCCCGTGCCAAGAAAGATGCCGTTCCACGCGGCGGGAAGCCACAGCTCGTGGCGAATATACGATCCCTCTCCGGGGGCAGACGTGAGGGTTACGCGCAGAAATGGAGGGAGATTTTCGTAAATATTCCCGTCCGGATCGGTAAAGACGTCCTGCTCCTCGCTGACCGAGGTAATGGTCGTGTGCAGCTCGCGCAATGCGTCAAGCAGGATGCTGTTCTGTTCAAAATTCATCCGATTCCCCCCCTTAAAGCAACGACAAAGCGTATTTTTTCAACATCTTAATTATATCCCCTCTCCCTTCTCCTGTCAAGCGATTTCGTACCAAAAATCCCCATTTGCCGCCTTATCCGAGATTTGTTTTTTGCATCTCGGATAAAGGCTTGACTTTTCTTTTTCTTCGTGCTATGCTGTCAAGCCCAAAAGGAGGGATGATCATGTGTCGGGAATGTTATCAGCTTCGCTGCCCGTCATCCTGCCCGAATGCATCTGCCGCATCGATTGGCCGCTGTGCCTGCTGCGGTGATCCGATCGGGGAGGAGGAGGCTCGCCTGCGGGAGAGCGGCGGGGCGCTTTATCACATCGAATGTCTGGAGGCGCTGAGCCTGACCGAGCTGCTTGAGCTGTTCGGCATTGATGTGCGCGAGGAATAAGGCATGAACACAGAAACGGAAGCAAGCCGTGCAGCTGCACGGCTTGCTTCCGTTTCTGTGTTCATGCCTTATTCCTCGCGCACA
>JAZNCR010000214.1:0-3134 GCA_045587605.1 Eubacteriales bacterium | reverse complement strand
CTACAAAGGTCTTGGTGAGATGAACGCCGATCAGCTCCGCGATACGACGATGGATCCGAACAAGCGCATTATTCTTCGCGTCACCCTTGAGGATGCGATCGAGTGCGATCAGATGTTCAACGTGCTCATGGGCGACAAGGTTGAGCCGAGACGCGAGTTTATCGAGCAGAACGCGAAGTTTGCAGAAAATTTGGACGTGTAAGGTCATGGGGCGCTGCCCCACACCCCGCCGGGGGGCCTTTTCAAAAAGGCTCCCCGGACCCCGCGAAAAGTTTATATATTTTTTCTTGTTGATAAGGATAGGCACATTGATTGTGGAAAAAGAGGATTTGATTGGTTATTAAATGGGTTTTCCACAGGATGTTGAAAAGTGTGTTTATAACTCTTTAATTTGTGAAAGTGTGACAGGATTCGGCACGATTAAAGGGAAAGTTCGACAAAAAAGGAAAGGAAAAATTTCCTTTTCCACACCCCACCAACCGATTATCCACAATTTGGAGAGCGCGTGAAAATCGTGTTTTCGGATGTGCATATTTCGGTGGAAAACGTGTTGAATGACAGAAACGGACAGTCGAGGACGCCTGTCCCTACGAAAGGAATTGTGAGGAAAATTTCTCCTCCACGGAAAGGGAATCTGCATGGAAAAACAGGACATTACATTTGATAATCAGATTATTCGCGACATTGCGATGGAAAAAGAGGTACGGAAGTCCTTCATCGAGTATTCGATGTCGGTTATCGTCTCCCGTGCGCTTCCTGATGTGCGCGACGGCATGAAGCCGGGTCAGCGCCGTATTCTCTACGCCATGTACGAGGATCATCTGACCTATGACAAGCCCTTCCGCAAGTCGGCAACGACGGTCGGTAACGTGCTTGGCCGTTATCATCCGCACGGTGATGCGGCAGTCTACGGCACGATGGTGCGTCTGGCGCAGACCTTCTCGCTCCGCCATCCCCTCATCGAGGGTCAGGGTAACTTCGGTAACGTCGACGGTGACGGTGCGGCCGCTTACCGTTATACCGAGGCGAGAATGTCGAAGCTGGCCAATGAAATGATGCGGGATATCGAGAAGGACGTTGTCAAGTGGAATCCCAACTTTGACAACCGTCTCCGTGAGCCCGACGTGCTTCCCTCCCGATTCCCGAACCTGCTCGTCAACGGCTCGATCGGTATCGCGGTCGGTATGGCGACCAATATCCCGCCACATAACCTCGGCGAGGTCATTGATGCGACCATTTATCGCATGGAAAATCCCATGTGCACCGTTCCCGAGCTGATGAACTACATCAAGGGTCCCGATTTCCCGACCTATGCCACCATCTACGGACAGAACGGTATTCTTGAGGCATACACCACCGGCCGCGGCCGCGTGATGGTGCGCGCAAAGTGTGAGATCGAGGAAGACAAGCATCGCATCATTGTGACCGAAATTCCCTATCAAGTCAACAAGTCGATGTTGGTTGAGTCGATTGCCGATCTGCACAAGGATAAGCGAGTCGAGGGAATCACGGGCATCCGCGACGAGTCGGCGCGCGGCAAAATCCGCATTGTGATCGAGCATCGCCGCGACGTCAGCGGTCAGATTCTGCTCAATCAGCTTTACAAATACACCCAGCTGCAGGATACCTGTGCGATCAATATGCTCGCCCTTGTGGGCGGTGAGCCGAAAGTGCTCTCTTTGCCCCAGATCCTCGATGCCTACATTGCGCATCAGGAGCAGATCATCACCAACCGCACCATCTTCGAGCTCAAAAAGGCAAAGGCGCGCGCCCATATCCTCGAGGGATACAAGATTGCGCTTGACAATATCGACGAGGTCATCGAGATCATGAAGACCTCTCCCTCGATTCCCGCATCAAAGGCAACCCTGTGTGAACGCTTCGGCCTCTCGGACGAGCAGGCACAGGCCATCGTCGAGATGACGCTCGGCAAGCTGACCGGCATGGAGCGGGACAAGATCGAGGATGAGCTCGTTCGTATTCACGCGCTGATCGTTGAGCTTGAGGGAATTCTTGCCGATCCCGCCAAAATTCATGAAATTATCAAAAACGAGATGACCGAGATCAAGAACCGTTTTGCCGATGCGCGCCGCACAGAGCTTGTTGCCGCAGAGGACGAGATCGTGCTCGAGGATCTCATCGAACGCCACAACTGCGTCATTACCATGACGCATACGGGCTATATCAAGCGTCAGCCCGCCGATACCTATACCGCACAGAGACGCGGCGGAAAGGGCATTATCGGTATGTCGACAAAGGAAGAGGACTTTATTGAGCGGGTCATTGCCATGAGCTCGCACGATTATCTCATGCTCTTCACCAACCGAGGCCGCGTACACACGCGCAAGGCGTATATGATTCCCGAGGCGGGACGAACCGCAAAGGGCTCAAATATCGTCAATATTCTTGAGCTTGAGGCCGGCGAGAAGATCACCGCCGTGATCTCGATCGCGGGCTTCGCCGAAGAGGAATATCTGACCATGGTTACCCGAAACGGTGTCATCAAGCGCACGCTGCTGACCGAATACGCTTACCAGCGCAAGGGCGGTAAGATTGCGCTCTCGCTTGACGAGGGAGACGAGCTGGTCTTCGTGATGCATACGATGGGTGACCGTGACGTTATCCTTGCCACCGCGTCGGGCAGTGCAGTCCGCTTCTCGGAGGAAAACGTCCGCGTCATGGGTCGTACCGCACGCGGTGTCCGCGGCGTATCCCTGCGTTCGGGTGACTACGTCACCGGCGTTACCATCGTTGATGAAACGAAGGATCTCATTACCATTACCGAGGGCGGTTACGGTAAGCGCACGCCCTTCTCGGATTTCCGCACCATGCGCAGCCGCGGCGGTCTTGGTGTCGTCTGCCATAATCTCACGGAAAAAACCGGCCGTCTTGCCGGCATTGCCGCCGTATCGGATGAGGATGACCTCATGATGATTACCGACACGGGTACGATCATCCGTACACCTGCCGCCGATATTCCCACCTACTCGCGCAGTGCGGGCGGCGTTATCGTCATGCGTCTCTCTGAGGGAGCGAAGCTGGTCAACTTCACCTCGGTTCCGCATGAGGAAGCAGAGGAAGAAGAGACGGCTGAGGAATAAAGTAAAAAGGCTCCCTCCGAGGTTGCTTGCAAC
>JAZNCR010000213.1:0-4561 GCA_045587605.1 Eubacteriales bacterium | reverse complement strand
GGGCTTCTTCTTTGTTTTCTGCATATGAAAAAAGCCACTTCAAAATGAAGTGGCTAAATTCAATTTTGCTGCTAATTTTGCAGAGTCTCCGACAAGAGTTTTTTTATATTGCTCACACCGTAGGTTTTTCGGCATGACGGCGGATACATTCGTAGCTTTTTTCGCTGAGCACGTGCTCCATGCGGCAGGCATCGGCTTCTGCCGTTTCAGCGTCAACGCCGAGACTGATCAGCCAATCGCGGAGCATCAAATGACGGGCATACATCCGCTCGGCAATTTCTCTGCCGCGCGGTGTCAGGGTTATATGCTGGTACTCGTCAACGTCAATATAGCCGTTTTCGCGCAGACGCTTCATCGCAATACTGACGCTCGGCTTGGAGAAGCCCAGTTCTCCGGCAATATCGATGGCATGGACGCCGTTGCGCGTCTTTTCCAGCACCAGTATGGTTTCGAGATAATTCTCAGCAGATTCTTGCACCTTCATCCGGGGGACTCCTCTCTTTGTGATTTTTTTCATTATATCATATCCGCACGCATCTGTCAATACGGATCGTCCCATCCCGGTCCCCTCGACCGAAAAGTTTTTCTCCGCACTTGATTTTTGGGCACGCTTTTGCTATAATAGAGAAAACAAAAAACCCGGCCATATTTGACCGGGAAATTTTGTGGAGCTGGTGATGTGACTCGAACACACGACCTGCTGATTACGAATCAGCTGCACTACCGACTGTGCTACACCAGCGAACGCGACTATTATACTACAAAAAAAATGTTTTGTCAAGAGGAATCTTTATGAATTTATGCGATTTGGGCACAATTAAGCAAATTATGGCGGCGCACGGTCTGACCTTCCGCAAGGAGTTCGGGCAAAACTTTTTGACCCGCCGCGCCGTGGTAGAGGAGATCGCCGAGAACTGCTGCGATGACGAAGCAAGCACCATCCTTGAAATCGGTCCCGGCATCGGCGCACTGACGCAAGAGCTGGCACTCCGCTACCGCCGGGTCATCGCCCTTGAGATCGACCGCGGCCTGATCCCTGTTCTGCACGGCACGCTTGCCGAATACGACAATATCGAGCTCCACAATCAGGACGTGATGGAAGCCGACCTTGCCGCCCTGCTCGCCCCCGCCTTTGCCGAGGGCCCGGTGTCGGTCTGCGCCAACTTGCCCTACTATATTACAACGCCCATTCTGATGAAGCTGCTTGAGAGCGGACTTCCCTTCTCGTCCATCACCGTCATGGTGCAGGCCGAGGTTGCCGCGCGCCTCTGTGCCGCCGCGGGAAGCGCAGATTACGGTGCGATCACCGCTGTGCTCGGCTATTACGGGCAGGCGGAACGCCTCTTCACCGTTCCCGCCGGCAACTTCGTCCCCCCTCCGAAGGTCAATTCCGCCGTCGTTCGCATCGATCTGTGGGGTGAACGTCCCTATCAGCCGAAAAATGAAGCACTCTTCTTCCGCACCATCAAGGCCGCCTTTGAGCAGCGGAGAAAAACGCTGGTCAACGCCCTATCCTCCGCCTTTCCCGAAATCGGCAAGGATGCCCTGACCGAGGCCATCGTTGCTTGCGGCCACCGCGCCGACATCCGCGGAGAGAAGCTTGACGTTGCCGCCTTCTGTGCCCTCTCGGACAAGCTCGCCGAGCTGCGCGGATAGGACACATCAGACACCGCACGAAATACCGTGCAAGCAGGGCCTGTGTTTTGCCCTTCGCAAACCGACCGACAATCATCTTCAAGAAAGACGGGTTCTCCCCGTCTTTCTTTCTGTATCAAGGACATGATTTCATAAAAATGTCTGCCTTGTCATTGTAATACGCCGAGCGATATGCTATACTTTCCTCAAGGGAAATTTGCAGGGGGATATCATGAGATTTGAAGAACTGAACGTATATGACACGGCCGTGCACCTCGGGGATGCCTTGATTAAGCTTTATCACATCGAAAGCAAGACAAATCCGTACCCTGTGCCGGACAGGACCTATCACCATCATTTCTACTACGAGCTTCATCTGATGACCCGAGGTCTGCAACATTTCACCATAGAGGACAATGAGAAAATTCCGCTCCGCGCCTCGCAGATGCTGATTATCCCACCCTTTACAATGCACTATCCGTTTGAGAAAAATGATGAGGACGAGGAGATCATTCTGATCCTGACCCTTGAGCCTGCAGTCGGCGACAGCGGATTCTTCGCCTGCTTCTCTGCGGCACTCGAGACGCAAAGCCGGCGTCCCGTTGATATTCCTCCCACTCTTTTTTCCAAGCTCCTGCATTTTCATACGCTCTGCTCGACCGCAAATGTGCGAGATATCTGCCGCCGTACTGCATTTGCCTATGAGATCGTGTTTGAATTCTTCGATACGCTGAATGCATTTGACCATATCGGAAAGGTTGCCCGAAGTGCGGAACGGGAAAATTTATTGATCGCACTTGAATACTTTGTCAGCGAAAAGTCCTTCACGCTCACAGACATTTCCAAACGCCTCGGATACAGCACACGGCACACTGCACGCCTCGTCAAACAAATATATGGAAAAAGTCTCTCTGCCCTTCGCCTTGAGAACGCCATCTCGGCGGCCCGGACATTGCTTATTGCCAATCCGAGTGCCGACCTTGAAGAGGTCGCGGCCGCATCCGGTTTTTCCTCTGTCGCCGCTATGGACAAAGCCTTTACCGAGCAGGTTGAAAACGCCGTTGAGCCATATCGGAAGACGATAGGGGAGGATTGACTTGAGTCATCGTTTTGCTCCCAAAGAAAAGACCGTCAAGCTGATTCTCATGGGAATAACAGCAGGCTGATCCCTCTGCTGCATGACGACACATTTTTCTTGCCTCGGTATTGCGAAATACAGTCATCAATTTTTTACAATAATTAAAAGGAGACTTCTCATGAAAACGCTTCGCTCGCTCTTGCTCTTTACTCTCGGCGGCATCCTTCTGCTGACCGGATGCGCCTCCCCCTCTGCACCGATTAACGCAACAACCGACGCACAGACAACAGAGATGCCCCAAACGATTGCCTCCCCCGAGACAACTGTCGCGCCCGAGACAACTGCTGCGTCTGCGACAACGGCTGAACCCGAGACGACTGCCGCACCCGAGACCGTGGCCCCCTTCTCTCCCCCCGAGGAGATCAAGATCCTCTCGGTCGGCAACAGCTTCTCGAACAATGCCATGGAATACTTTTATCAGATTGCGCGCAATGCCGGCGTCAAGAAGGTCACCATCGGTGTTCTGTATTACGGCGGCTGCAGTCTACAGCAGCATATCTCCTTTGGACTGCGCAATGAGCCGGTCTACGATTACCGCAAGAACACAAGCGGAAAATGGGAAGTCAAAAATAACTCCACGCTTGAATACGGGCTTCTCGACGAGGATTGGGATTACGTCAGTATTCAGGAGGCCGGCGGAATTATCGGTATATCGCACAACTTTGCCTTCCTCTCCCCTCTGCTGAAATACGTCCGCGAACGCGTAGGAGACACCAAGCTGATCTGGCACGTAACCTGGGCAGACGCGCAGTACTGCGAGCATTCTACCTTCGCCAATTACGGCAATGATCAGCTGCAAATGTACCACACAATCGTCGAAAGCGTCCAAAAAGATGTCTTCACGAAGGAAAACAATTTCGCTGTCTGTGTTTCTAACGCAACGTCGATTCAGAATGCGCGTACCTCCTTCCTCGGTGACACGCTCAACCGTGAAGACGGCTACCATCTCAAAGAGGGTGTCGCTCGGTATATCGCCGCCCTGACCTACTATGTCGCAATCACCGGCGACTCGGTCGACCGTCTTACCTATAACCCCGCCCCCGACCTCATCACCGATGCGATGATGGCCGTGGCACATGAGTCGGTCAAGAACGCGATTGCGTACCCCTTCGCCATTACCCCCTCGGAGCTGACCACCGTCGAGCTGGCCGAGGCGGCCGCAAAATAAAAAAAGGAACTCCCCTTGGCGTGCCTGCGATAAAGCAGTATTTTGCATTAACGAATGTAAAGTACTGCTTTATCTATTTAACAACGAATTGATAATTGAAAAAAAGAAAAATTATGCTATAATAAAATCGTAAGCTTACAAAATTTATTTTGGAGGTACGATATGAACATTAAAATAGGTGCGATTATAAAAAAACTTCGCCAAGAAAATAATATCACACAGGACACCCTTGCCACAGCTATAGGCGTTACGCCTCAAGCGATATCTCGTTGGGAATCCGAAGGTGGTTATCCCGACATAGAACTTCTTCCGCCATTGGCAGACTTTTTCTCGGTCAGCACGGATGAGCTTCTTGGATATAAGCTGTCAGAGCGAGAAGAAGAACTTGCAAATATCAAAAAAGAATTACACCGTTTGGCAGAAGTGGGAACGCATCAAGAAAAGTTTTCTTTCGCGCGCGATGCGTTTGTAAAATTTCCTAACGATTTCAAAATCAAAGTTTATCTTGCAGCCTGTTTGTCGGACGAATGGAGCAATACACACGAGAAATCTCTGATTCATGAATCTGAAACCCTCTGTTTATCGGTAATTGACGACTGCTATGATGAAGATATACGTTA
>JAZNCR010000212.1:0-3825 GCA_045587605.1 Eubacteriales bacterium | reverse complement strand
TCGACGATGCATGGCAGATCGTTTCGATCTACGATAAGAAGGCGTGCCGCGAGGTGCTCAAAGCAGGTGCGATCGGCAACGAGCTCCGCGTTCATGCCGACTATCCCGACAACTACGACGCATGGGAATGGCAGGCATATTCGCGCGAGGAGTACAGAACGATTACCGCGGTCTCTGAGGTGAGCGTGGTTGAGGATGGCGTCAGACGAGGTATCCGCATCGTGCGCCCGTATATGCACTCCACCATCGCGCAGACCGTATGGTTCTATGACGGGCTCTGCCGCATCGATTTTGAAACGCTTGTCGATTGGCACGACCGCCATCAGATGCTCAAAGCGGCCTTCCCCGTTGAAATCAATTCGGATAAGGCTACCTTTGAGATCCAGTTCGGTACAGTAGAGCGACCGACACACATGAATACCTCGTGGGATGCCGCGCGTTTTGAGGTCTGCGCACATAAATATGCAGACATTTCGGATGGCGGCTACGGCGTCGCGATTATGAACGACTGCAAGTACGGCCACGATATTCACGACGGCGTGATTCAGCTCTCTCTCCTGCGGTAGCCGACTTTCCCGAATCCCGAGGCCGATCAGGGCGAGATCCCGATGATCTATTCGCTCATCCCGCACGAGGACACGCTTGCAAATACCGACATCGCAAAGCAGGCGTACTATCTCAATTATCCGATGACGGCTGTTGCTGCAGCGGGCAGCGCGGATACGCTTCCGCTCTCCTACTCTGCGGTAACCGTAGATGCCGAAAACGTAATCTGCGAGGTCGTCAAGCAGGGTGAGAAGTGCGAGGATACTGTGCTTCGCCTCTATGAGTCGAAAAATAAGCGTACAACGGCCACGCTGACACTCGGCATTCCGGCGCGCGAGGTCTTCCTCTGCGATATGATGGAGAACGAGCTCGAGAAACTTGATCTCGCAGACGGCAAGCTTGAACTTGACTTTGGAGGATTCGAAATCGTTACCCTGAAGGTAAAGGCATAATTGATTTATGCGAAAGGAATTGTCCATGAAAATTTTCTATCGTCTTTGGCCCGTTCTGACCCTGCTCATCTGCATTTGGGGCATGGTCGGCTGCCAAGCTGAGCTCGGGCCTGATTTGACACAAACAACCGAATTGCCTTCTGTATCCAAGACGCCTGTCGACGACCTTGTGCTGGTGTCGGGCGGCGAGGCTAAGGTGCAGATGATTCGTGCAGAGGGCACCACCAAAGAGGTTACCACTGAAATCTCGCGTCTGTACAAAAAGATCAGTGAGGTGACGGGGGTCGAGCTGGAGTTTGTGACCGACTTTCTTCGCGTTACCCAGACCCGCACGGAGACCGAGGATCGCGTACCCGCGATCTTAGCCGGGCCGACCAATTACACCGCATCAGAAGCGATTCTGACGGGGATGACCTACGGCCAGGGTGTGGCGAAGGTCGTCGGCGGACAGCTTGTCGTGGCAGCGGTCGAGCCGTCGGCCGCGGCAGCCCTGGTGGATGAGCTTTGTGCCTACATTGAGGCAAACGGCAGGGCAGGGGAGCTGGCTTTTCCCGCTGACTATAGTGTGCAGGTGGAGAGCGATGAACGGCTGTCCGGCATTCCTGTGGTGATCGGGGGTGTCCTTAAGGGGGAACTTACCGATGCAGGTGACGGCGCCTACGGTCTGAACATCACCAATGTCAGCGAAGAGGAGTACAACGCCTATCGCACAGAATTGGACGGCTTGGGGTTAAGCTGCTATTCGTCCAACGAGATTGGGGATAATCGCTTTGTCACGCTGGTGAATGACGAGAAGATCTATAACTACATTTATACTGCTGCCGATGAAATGCTGCGTATTATTATAGACAAGCGGAGCAATACAGCCTTACCGCCGATAGAGGTGCCGACCTATACCAAGGTCTGCGAAAGCTCGCTGACCCAGCTGGGGATAGAGCACGCCAATCCAAGTAACGGTTCCCTTTTAGAGAACGGCATGGGTTACATTTTCCGTTTGGAGGACGGCAGTTTTATCTTGATTGACGGCGGCTTCAATACGGCGTACAATATTAACCTGATTTGGGACACACTGAACGAGCTGTCGGCTGACTATAAGCCGGACAAGATCACCATTGCCGCATGGATCATTACCCATGCCCATGGAGATCACTACAATGCGTTTAAAGGCTTTATGAAAACCTACGGTCATCAGGTGCAGTTGAATTACATGATCTATGACCTTACTTCAAGTAAAGTCAATCGGGATCTGGACAAGGCGACTTCGTCTACGTCTGCGACGGATTCGACAACGAATGTGAAAATTCTTGCTGAAACATATGCAAAAGATGGAAAACTCATTCTCGCCCGTCCGGGACAGATCATGAAGTTTGCGAATGCAGAGATCGAGGTCTTCTTCACCGATGAGCTCATCCTGGGCGAGTCGATCGACACACTCAACACGGTGTCCCTCCACTTACGCTTCACGATAGCGGGACAGACCTTCATGTTTGCCGGTGACAGCTACACCACGGTGACCGATATGGTGGTTCGCCTTTATGGCAAAGAGCTTGCCTCTGATTTTGTACAGGTTATTCATCATGGCACGACCGGCGGAACCGTGGCCTATTATAAGTGCGTCGATCCTATTGTTGTGCTCTGGCCGTTGGGCGAATATGACTATTTCCCCAATCCTGAGCATAAGGATATTGGTGACCGCAATGGTCAACTGTTTGCACGCAGTACCCATGAACGCAATTCTTACTTCTACACGTCGACCAGGGTACGCGAGGTGATCCTGGCGGGGCATACCACGCGGACGCTTGTGCTTCCGTATGCTTACCCTGCTGACCGCATTCTTCCTGTTCAGAGTGCCGGCTGATCGTTGGGAATACAGACTGATCAATGGGAACTATATCGGAAAAGTTTTGACACACAAGAATATCATATCGATATAAAGTAAAATTGCAGTTGTTTTTTCGCAAAATATATTGTATAATAGAAAAGCGCTATATACAATAATTTGTCGCAAGCGGTGAATAGACGCTGCCGCACAAAGAGATCGAATAACTGCAGAAAGGAAACGATTATGGACAAGAAGGTTACACTTACCGCACATAGAGGATGGAGAGCAAAATATCCTGAGAACACCATGCTGGGCTTCCGCAAAGCGCTTGAACTGGACATTGACTCGATCGAGATGGACGTCCATATGACGAAGGACTATCACATTGTCGTATGCCACGATGGAAAGCTTGACAGAACCACCGACACCAAGGGCGTCATTTCGCGAATGACCCTTGAAGAGGTTCGCCGGGCCGATGCAGGGATCAAATTCGGCGAGGAGTTCAAGGGCGAGAAGATCCCCACCTTTGAGGAATTCTTGGAACTGATGAACACCCGCCCTGAGATCCGAGTCCTCCTTGAGCTGAAGGACTATCCCGAGGTGCTGGGAGATTTCGCCTACGCATCGGCAGGACATACGCTTTCCCTCTGCCAGGAATACGGCCTGTTCGGCAAGGAAAGACTTACCGTGCTTACCTTCTCCGCTGGCCTGTGCACTTGGCTGAGAACGCGCTACACAAAGGATGATTTTGTCATGCACGGCTTCTATCCCAAGCCGAAGATGAAGGGCTATGAGAAGGACGATCCGTACAAATATTACGATGAGGTTTGCATTTTTAACTCGGGTGAGAAGGATCCCCAGGGCATGCCGATCATTCACCCGACGCCGGTTGCGGATAAGGAAAGATTTACCGAATTTGCGCTGATGGGCATCAGACCCTGCGTATATTACGGTATAAGTCGGAGGCCAAAGCGGTCTTAGGAAGACAATTTCATCACACAACTC
>JAZNCR010000211.1:0-2896 GCA_045587605.1 Eubacteriales bacterium | reverse complement strand
TCTCCGGCGTGCGGAGAGAAAAGGAGAATACAAATGGCAGCAAAATCAACCATTATCGAACAATCCTTCCGCATCGGCTGCGGCAGATATTTGCAGAGCGGCGGTGCGATTTCACTTGTCGGCGAGGAGGCCGCGCGGCTGGGGACAAAGCGTGCCTTTATCATCGGAACAAAAACCCCCTTCGCGCTGACAGCAGCCGAAATTGAGCGCTCCCTTGCCGCCGAGGGGATCACGGCGCATTTTCACACGCACGAGGGCTTCTGCCGCGAATCGCAATGCACCCGCATCATGGAAAGCGATGCCTTCCGCGCGGCAGATCTCGTGATCGGCGTCGGCGGCGGCAACGTCATGGACACCGCAAAATTCTGCGCCGTCCGCGCGGGTAAGCCGGTCATCAACCTGCCCACCACCTCTGCCACCTGCGCGGCATATACCCCGCTCAGCGTGCTTTACACCGACGAAGGCAGAACGGTCGGCACGGTGCATTTCCCCGTCGAGGTCAACTGCGTCATCGCCGATACGGCGATCCTCTGCCGCCAGCCCGCACGGATGCTCCTCTCGGGCACCTACGATTCGCTCGCCAAGCTGTATGAGATCAAGCAGCGGCTGATCGGGCTCACCCCCGACGAGGTGGACATCGGCCTTTATACCTCCTATCAGCTCAGCGAATTCATTGCCGCTCTGCTCGAGGGCAAGCTTGACACGGTGCTTGACGATCTGCGCGAAGGTCGGGAGACCAAGGCGCTCTCGGACGTGATCTACACCCTGATTGCCACGACCGCCGTCATCAGCGGCATGGCAAGAGGCTCAAACCAAAGCGCGCTGGCACACCAAATCTACGAATCCCTGCGCACGCTCTTCCCGCGCGAGGTATACACCTTCCTGCACGGCGAGCTGGTCGCCGTCGGCCTGATCATCCAAATTGCCTATAACGGCACCGACGACCCCGCCGCCTTCCGCGCACGGATGCACGCACTCGGTATGCCCGTGTCGCTCGGCGAGATCGGCATCGAGCCGAGCGAGGAGAATCTCGCCCTTCTCTACGACGCACTCCGCACCTCTGCCGTGATGGAGGATGCCGACGAAACCGAGCTTGCACGCCTGCGTGACGCGGTGATGATGATCAAATAACGGAAAGCCCGCCGACGATGATTCGGACGCTAAAGGGCTTTGGGCAATCGATTAACAGTGAAAACGGCGACTACACCCCCTCGTGGAGGAGGCATATTCCGTTCACCCGCAAGTGCACACCCATTCACCACCGATTGCGGTGGTGCAACAGAAAAGAGCCGATACGGAAATCAATCCATATCGGCTTTTTTCTGTCCTTTAGCTCCCGGGGCTAAAGCTTCGGTTATTTTTCATATTTTTCCCCTCACACGGGACGGATATAGCGGCGATAAAGCTTACCGAGCAGCTCGGAAAAGGGCAGGACGAGCATACCGGCAAAGAGATTCGATACGCCGTGCAGTACGTCGAAGGATGCGCCGGCCGCGATCCACGCCAGCATCTGCGCAAAATCGAGCCCCCAAAACAGTGCCTGCGCCGGTGCATAGAGGATACCGAATGCAAATCCGTGCAGTGAACAGAGGATCGGATAAACGAAAAGTGCCGCTTTGCGGGGCATTTTCCGCGGCAGGAGCATGGTCGCCGCCCACAGGATCGTCCACACGTAGAGATAGGGCACCCACCAAACCGAAAACCCTGCATACAGCCCGTTCAAAACAACGTAAACGTAGATCGGCAGAAGCGCTTTTTTGCGAAAAACCACCGTGTAGGTCATGGTCAGCATCCCGAGCAGGTGGATGTTGGGCAGGACCTCCATGATGATCTTCGAGCAGAACATCAGCGTGCCGAGCATGGCGAAGAGAACCAATTCTCCGACCGAGAGGCGAGAGGAACTGCGGATTTCCTTATTTTGCATATTCAAAACGGTATACGCTGCCTTCGGCGATCTCGGTGAGGTCGGCTCCCGTCATTGCATATTCGCCGTCAATATAGAACGCCCAATAGCTCTGATCGATGTCAAAATCGGCAAGAATTCCGTTGACGCGCTTGATGTAGAGGCCGTATTCGGCAACCTCTCCCGCAATCAGTTCGTGCGCGAGCAGAGCCGCACCAACGGTGGTCTCATCGGTCTTGACGGTAAAGGTGACCGTCTTCTCCCCGACCGCAACCTCAACGGTCAGGGTCTTCGCGCCCTCGCCGAGTGTGGTGTCCTCTGTGTAGAGCGCCTGCGCCCACAGGTCCCCCTGCTCCTCTGCCTTTCCGCAGGCGGCAAACGAGAAGACGAGCATAAACATAAGTACAAGGGACAGGGCGGATTTCATTGTGTTTTTCATGGTTCAATATCCTTTCTTTTTTCTGACAAAAGGATAAAAATAAAAGTACCCTTCATCGGGTACTTGTGAAAACGGCATCCTGCCCATGCCCAAAGCTCGGCCGAGTCCTCTCCCCGCCGATTTTTCCACAATCTCCCCGTTTGCCCAAGAGACCTTTATGCGGCACAGACCGATAAGCATTCCGACTTGACCTGCCAAAAGCAGGAGATACGGTAATGGCCGTTGCTGCGGATTCTCACCGCAATTTCCTTATCCCCGAGCATACCGTCCTGCGGTATACCCGACAACACGCGCACGGAGGCGCGCCGATGATCTGCGTTTATTCCTTTGCGAGACCATTATAGCATATTTTCCCACCCCCGTCAAGGGGAAGTCTTCTTCAGAAACGAAAAAGGCTCTCCCTCTGGGAGTGGGCGCAAGCGCCCACCCTCGAAGGGGGAGGCTAATGGAGCGCATCGCTCGACAGAATAAATCCATACGGCATCTCGCCGTTTGGTGGCGGGCGACCACTGGTCGCGCCTACGGGGTTATGCGCGGTTTTTCTGTAGGGGCGA
>JAZNCR010000210.1:0-10052 GCA_045587605.1 Eubacteriales bacterium | reverse complement strand
ACGGATATTTTCCTCCCCTTGACCGATGCATTGGGATCACGGCCGGAGAATGCGTATGACGACTGCGCTATGCGTCTTTCGGATACGGCGTTTGGACAGTATTTTTCCGCCCTGCAGGATCTGCCCGACAATACGCTGATCTGCTTCCGCCGTCAGGGCTCAATCGGAACGCTGCTCAATGCCGATCGGGCAAACGCGGATTATCGGGATGCGCTTGAGGCCTTCCGTGCGCTGATGCAATTTTCTGCCGAATAACGAAAAGTACCCCGAAAAAGTGGGAATATCCCCTTCGTTGGACTTGCAATTTCCACCTAACTGTGGTATACTGAATTGAACTTGATCTAATGTGCGAAAATGACTTCAGACCGATAAGGAGAGAGAATATGACACTTGTGATTATGGCCGCCGGGATGGGCTCCCGCTATGGCGGACTGAAGCAGATTGACCCCATTACGCCCCAGGGCGCATTTATTCTTGATTTTTCCATTTACGATGCCATTCTGGCGGGATTTGACCGCGTGGTTTTTGTCATCAAGGAAGAGAATTACGAAATTTTCAAGGAAACGATCGGCTCGCGTGTGGAGGGAAAGATCCGCACCGAGTACGCATTCCAGAAGCTGGATGCGATTCCCGCGCCGCATACCGTTCCGGCAGGACGGGAGCGTCCGTGGGGCACGGGGCACGCGGTGCTGTGTGCCGCAGCCATCGTTGACGATAACTTTGCCGTCATCAATGCCGATGATTTCTACGGCCGTGACGCCATGATGAAGCTTGCCGAGTTTCTGCGTACCGCTAAGACCGACGCCGAAGGAAAAGAGCCCTTCTGTATGGTCGGCTATGCGCTCGACAATACGCTGACCGACCACGGTACGGTCTCCCGCGGCGTCTGCACGACCGACGAGACGGGATCGCTGACCGGTATCGTTGAACGGACCAAGATCAAGCGCACCGAGACGGGAGCGGCATATCTTGACGGTGAAAATTGGTACGCGCTTCCCGTGGACACCACCGTTTCGATGAACTGCTGGGGCTTCACGCCGGGTGCCATGCAGCACATGAGCCGCTATTTTGCCGATTTCCTCGGCAGAGAAGAGGGCGATCCGCTCAAGCGCGAGTTCTATCTGCCCTCTGCCGTTGAGGGCATGATGCGTGACGGCGTTTGCCGTGTGCAGGTGCTTGAGACCGATGCCGTATGGCAGGGCGTAACCTATCCCGAGGATAAGCCGCTGGTCGTTTCGGCGATCCGCGAGCTGATCGCACAGGGAATCTATCCCGAAAAGCTTTGGTGAGCGGTGGGACAAACATAAATTGTTTGCTTGCATAAAAGGAGCAGAAAAATGAATGAAAATAAGCTGCGGGAAATCACCTCCCGCTTTGCGCTGTCTGCCGAGCCGGTGGAATTCACGCTCTGTGAGACGGGTCATATCAACGGGACGTATTTCGTCCGATGTGCCGACGGCCGCCGTTATGTCATTCAGCAAATCAATACGTCGATTTTCAAACGGCCGAACGAGGTGATGGAGAATATTGTCGGCGTGACAGGATTCCTCAAAAGGAAGATTACCGCTGCGGGAGGAGACCCCGAGCGCGAAACGATGACGGTCATTCCGACCGTTGACGGTAAGAACGGCTTTGCCGACGAAGAGGGCGGATATTGGCGTGCTTATTCCTATATCGAGGGCGCGGCATCGCATCAGTCGGCCGATCTTTCCCTCTTCCGCGAGGCCGCCTATGCCTTCGGCAGATTCCAGCAGCAGCTTGCCGATTATCCCGCCGAAACCCTGCACGAGACGATCGCCAATTTCCATAATACCGTCAGCCGCATGAACGATCTGCGGACCGCCGTGAAGCGGGATGCCGCGGGCCGCGCGGCGTCGGTTGCCGCGGAGATCGCATTTGCGGAGGAACGCGCGGAGAAATGCGGCTTCATCACGGACGGGATTGCATCCGGACGCTTCCCGCTGCGTGTTACGCACAACGATACCAAGCTCAACAACATTATGATCGACGAGGAAACGGGGAAGGGGCTTTGTGTGATCGACCTCGACACGGTAATGCCCGGCTCCGTCCTCTATGATTACGGAGATGCCATCCGCTTCGGCGCATCGAGTGCCGCCGAGGATGAAACCGATCTTGACCGCGTTTTTGTCCGAACCGATCTTTTCCGTGCCTTTACCGAAGGCTTTATCGACGGACTTGGCGGTGCGCTCACCGAAGCCGAGGTTCGCGCACTCCCCATGGGTGCATGGATGATGACCTTTGAGGTCGGCATCCGCTTCCTTGCCGACTATCTTGACGGCGACGTATATTTCCGCACCCATTATCCGACACAGAACCTGGACCGTGCGCGCAATCAGTTCAAGCTGACGGCCGACCTTGAGGCAAAGATGGCCGAGCTTGATGCCATTGTGGGCGAATTCATTCGTTAATCCAAGCACGACATAGATATTACATAACAGAAAGAGGCAGCAATATGGCAATTTTGATTACCGGCGGTACCGGATTTATCGGTTCCCATGCAGTCGTAGAATTTATCGAGGCCGGCCGTGAGGTCGTTATCGTGGACAATTTCAGCAACAGTAAGCCTGTTGTACTTGATCGCATTGAGGCGATCACCGGCGTTCGTCCCCGCTTTTACGAGGTCGATCTGCTTGACCGTTCGGCACTTCGCGCCGTATTCACCGGCAACAAAATCGACAGCGTCATTCATTTTGCCGGGCTTAAGGCGGTCGGCGAATCCTGCGCCAAGCCCCTGTGGTATTACCACAACAATATCACCGGCACGCTGAATCTCTGCGAGCTGATGGCAGAGTTTGGCGCAAAGCGGATGGTGTTCAGCTCCTCCGCAACCGTGTACGGCAATCCCGCCTCGGTGCCGATCCGCGAGGATTTCCCGCTCTCCACCACCAACCCCTACGGGCAGACCAAGCTGGTCATCGAGCGAATTCTCTCCGACCTTGCCGCGGCCGATCCCGAATGGAGCATCTCCATTCTGCGCTACTTTAACCCGATCGGTGCACATAAGAGCGGTATGATCGGCGAGGACCCCTGCGGAATTCCGAACAATCTCCTGCCCTACATCACCAAGGTCTCGGCAGGTAAGCTGGAGCAGCTGAACGTATTTGGCAACGATTACGATACGCACGACGGCACGGGTGTTCGCGACTATATCCACGTCGTTGACCTGGCACAGGCGCATCTGAAGGCACTTGCTCTCGCGGAAACCAAGACGGGTGTAGATTACTTCAACGTCGGTACAGGCGTTGGCTATTCGGTGCTCGATATCGTTCATGCCTATGAAAAGGCGACCGGCCGTCCCGTCCCTTACCGTTTCGTGGGCCGCCGTCCCGGCGACATCGGCGAGTGCTATGCCGATCCCGCCAAGGCCGCCAAGGAGCTTGGCTGGCAGGCGAAGTACGGCATTGACGAAATGTGTGCCGACGCTGCCCGCTGGCAGGAGCAGAATCCCGACGGTTACCCCGACGCAGAATAAGAAGGAGAGGGACGGAAAAATGCCCAATATTTCGGTCCAACGCTTCGGCATCCTGTCCGACGGACGCGAGGTGCTGGCCTATACCATGACCAACGCGGCGGGTATGACGGTAAAAATTGCAAATTACGGCGGTACCGTCATGCAGATTATCGTGCCTGACCGCAACGGGCGGATGGCTGACGTGGTCTGCGGCTACGATACCCTTGAGGACTATTGTGCTTCGGCCGGCTATCAGGGCGCGCTTGTCGGTCGATTCGGAAATCGCATCGCGAAGGGGGAATTTTCGCTTGACGGCGTAACCTATCACCTCACGCAGAACAACGGCGAAAACTCCCTGCACGGCGGCTTGTGCGGATTTGATAAAAAAATCTGGTCGGTCGAGCCGATCGAGGGGGATGAGCCTGCGCTCGTTCTTCGTACTACCTCACCCGACGGAGAAGAGGGCTTCCCCGGCACGCTGACGGTAGAGGTTCGCTATACACTCACGGCTGATAACCGACTTTCTATTGCATACACGGCAGAAACCGACAAGAAAACGATCTTGAATCTGACCAATCACTGCTACTTCAACCTCGGCGGCTTTGATTCGGGGGATATTCTCTCGCATGAGCTTTGGCTGGATGCCGACACCTATCTTGAGGTCGGAGAGGGGCTGATTCCCACGGGGCGCCTGACATCGGTTGAAGGAACGCCATTTGATTTCCGCACGGCAAAGCCCGTTGGGCGCGATATTGATGCGGATGATGAAGCAATCCGCCGCGGACGCGGATATGATCATTGCTTTAATTTTGCCGGCGGTGCACAGACCGGAACCTTTTTGCGGGCCGAGCTGTACGATCCCCGAAGCGGACGGCTGATGCGGGTGTATACCGATCAGCCCTGTGTTCAGCTGTATACCGCGAACGGCATGAAGGGGGAACGCCCCTTCAAGGGCGGTTATCCGCAGCAGGTCCGCCATGCCCTTTGTCTTGAGACGCAGGCAATGCCCGACAGCATCAATCATCCCGGGTTTACCAATGTTATCCTCTCGCCGGGCGAACGTTATATGACCAAGACCGAATATGCTTTCTCGGTAAAATAAGAGAGTCGGCGGCCTGTGCGAACGGAAATTCGTATGCAGGCCGCCCGTTTACTTCATAATCCCCGCCATTTCCCGAAACTCGGACAGGGTTGTCTCGCGGGCAACCGTATAGCGCGGGATGCTCATCTGCCCGAAGGATGTGCATTGCGGGGGATAGTCGGTTGTATAGGCGTATGACACGTATTCGCCGCATATTCCCGCGACTCGATCGTCAAAGCGTCCGTACGGATATGCCATTGCGGCGGGGGAATAGCCGACCGCTTGGACGAATGCTTCCAGACACTCGTTCATTTCGGCGCGAATCTCCGCGTCGTCAAGCGTACGCAGATCACAGTGCGTCGCGGTATGCAAACCGAATCGGATTCTTCCGCTTTCCGCCATGGTACGGATTTCTGCGGTGTTCAGATGTCCCGGCCGGTCTATGCTGTCGGTGACGAGAAACACCGTAGCGCAGGCGTCGTATTGTTCAAGCAGGGGAAGCAGGGTAGAGTAGTTGTCCGCGTATCCGTCGTCAAAGGTGAGGATGATGCTTTCCTCGTCCGAAGCCGCATATGCGTCGGCAAAGAGAAAGCGAACGCCTGCTCGGTGCAGCGTGTCGAGCTGTTCGGCAAAATCCTCGGGGCGGACGAAGAGATACGGATAATCGCCGTAGATCTCTTCTCTGATCGAGTGATACATCATCACGCGGGGCAAAATCGCGCTCTTTTCGCCCTCAGCCAACCCCCGTTCGGGGGCTTGGGCGAGCCCGAGAAACGCGGTGAATCCGAGCGATATGCATACAAGCAAGAGCCCCGCACCGCGCAACGAAAAACGCATCAGATCACCTCACTTTTTCTGACAAATAGTATTGGTTTTCTTCTGCAAATTATGTGTGCGCTGCGTGACGGAAAAAGATTCACTTGACCGTCATATTCCGAACAAATCCTTGACACAGAGCTCTGTTAAGATAGAATAGACAAATCGTGACAATAATAAAGAAAGGATGCTTCTGTCTTTTGACAGAAGCGGGGTAACGATTGTGATTGAAGTCAAAAATCTCACCAAGCGGTATGGTGATCGCCTCGCGGTGAAGGGGATCAGCTTCACGGTGGAGGAAGGACATATATACGGTTTTCTTGGACCTAACGGTGCGGGAAAATCGACGACGATGAATATCATCGCCGGGTGTCTTGCCGCGACCGACGGAACGGTGACCGTTGACGGTCATGATATCTACGAGCAGCCAATCGAGGCAAAGCAGTGCATCGGCTATCTGCCCGAGCAGCCGCCCCTTTATTTCGATATGACTCCCTTTGAATATCTGATGTTCGTGGCCGAGGCCAAGGGCGTCGGATACGATAAGGCGATCCATCAGGTGCGCCGCGTGATCGAGGAAACCGATCTCGGCGAGCACCAGAATCGTCTGATCCGTAACCTCTCAAAGGGTTATAAGCAGCGTGTCGGCATCGCACAGGCGATGCTGGGCGACCCCAAGGTCATTATTCTCGACGAGCCGACGGTTGGCCTTGACCCGAAGCAGATCATTGAGATCCGCGACCTGATCCGCTCGCTCGGTCGGAACCGAACGGTCATTCTCTCCAGCCATATCATGCAGGAGGTGCAGGCCGTCTGTGATCGCGTGATGATCATCTCGAACGGTACGCTCGTGGCAAGCGAGAACATTGAAAATCTCGATTCGCTCGTTACGCCCGTCAATAAGCTTCATCTGACCGTCCGCTGTGACGAGGAGACCGCAGATGCGGTGTTCGGCAGAATCGCCGCTGTGGAGAGCATGAGAATCGAGCGCATCGTCGATGAGCGGACGGTCGAATTTGTGCTTGAAATTAACCGTGAGGCCGAGGACCCCAGAGATGAAATCTTCTTTGCCATGGCCGAGCGACGCTGCCCCATTATTGCCATGCGCTACGAGGAATCGTCGCTTGAGGATATCTTCCTGCGCCTGACCGAGGATGCCGCAGACGAGGTGCTTCTGCCCGAGGATGCAGAGGACGAGCCTGCAGGCGAGGATGATGCGAAGGAGAGCGGAGAGAGCACGTACAGCTCGCTGTTCTCTACCGCCGCTTATACGCCGACCGAGACTGACGAGGATGAGGAAGGAGGAAACGACTGATGTTTGCCATTTATAAAAAGGAACTGAAATCCTATTTCATCAATATGACCGGCTATATTTTTATGGCCGTGCTCCTCTTCTTTGTCGGACTGTTCGTTACGATGGCAAACCTGTGGGGCGGAATGCCTTCCATTACCTATGCATTGAGCAATATGACGCTTGTCTTTCTCTTTATCATTCCCATTCTGACAATGCGCTCGTTTGCGGAGGAGCGGCACGCGAAAACCGATCAGCTGCTCTATGCACTGCCGATCCGCGTCAGCGGTATCGTGCTCGGCAAGTATTTTGCCATGCTCACCGTCCTCTTGCTTCCGATGCTGATTATTTCGCTTTACCCGATAATCCTTTCCTTTTTCGGAGAGGTTTCGGTGATGGTCGAGTTCGGCGTGATTTTTGCCTTCTTTCTGATGACATCCGCCTTGATTGCGATCTGTATGTTTGTGTCGACGCTGACCGACAGTCAGATCATTGCAGCCGTCATTTCGCTCGGTGTGCTTCTTTTGACCTATCTGCTGTCGATCGTTGCCATGCTGATTTCCACAACGGCGATCGCATCCTTTATCGGTCTTCTCGTGATTGCTGCATTGGCCGCATTGATCGTCTTCTTCATGACGAAAAATTCGATTGTGTCTCTGATCGTTGCGGCAGTTTTTGTTGTGCCGATTTCGGTTGCCTATATGCTTGACAGCTCGCTCTTTGCCGGACTACTTCCGGAATTGCTCAAAACTCTGTCTCTGTTTAATCGGTTTTCCAATTTCAATTTCGGTATTTTTGACGTAAAGGCGATCGTGTATTATCTGTCCGTGATTGTTTTCTTCGTCTTCCTCTCGGTCCAGGCCGTAGAGAAGAGACGCTGGAGCTGATGAGGAGGTTGAATGAAGATGAATCAAAATAAACTGTTCAACCGCCGCACAAAGGCCGGTACCTATGCGTTTATCCTGACCGCCGTCGTGCTTGGTATTCTCATCGTAGTCAATCTGATGGTTGCTGCTCTGCCGACGAAATATACGGTGCTCGATACCAGCTCGAGTGATATCTATACCCTCAGCGATACGACCGAGGAGGCCGTTCGCCTCATCGAGGAGCCGATCACCCTCTATCAGGTTACGACCGCCGATACGGCAGACCCCCGCCTGACCACCTTCCTTGAGCGTTATGCTTCGCTCAATACGAAGATCAAATTCAAGAAAATCGACGTCACCACGAATCCGACCTTCCTTGATGCCTACACGACCGGCACGGTCAACGACAACAGTGTCGTCGTTGAGAGCGAACGCCGCTTTAAGCTGATCGATTATACCGAGATCTTTGTCAGCACGGGCGAGATCACCGATTACTACACCTATCTTGCAACCGGCGGACAGAGTGGATATACGGTCAGCAATTCCTTTGCGGGTGAGAACGCAGTAACAAGCGCACTCGATTATGTCACGACAGACCGCCTGCCCACCGTCTATTACCTCAGCGGACACGGCGAGAGCGATCTGCCCGACAGCTTTATGACCCAGCTTGTCCAGTCAAATCTCGGTGTTGAGGCGATCAACCTGCTCATCGAAAGTGAAGTGCCGGAGAATGCCGGCTGTATCCTGCTTTTCGCCCCTACCGCAGATATCAGTACGCATGAAGCAACGCTGATTGCAAACTATCTTGCCTCGGGTGGACGGCTTTTCCTGATGACCGATTATCGTTTTGATCCCGCCGCTTGTCCGAATCTGGCCTCGATTGCCGCCAATTACGGTATGACCGCAAGCAAGGGCGTTCTCATGGAAAGCAAGAGCGGATATTATCAGCAGCCCTACTATCTTGTTCCCAACGTTATCTCGCATGAAATTACTGCTGAGCTGCAGCAAACCTACCGTGTGCTTGCACCGCTTGCACATGGTCTGACGGTCAACAGCTCGCGCAGCAGCCTGCAGGTCTCCTCGCTCTTTACCACGACCGAGAGTGCTTATATGGCCGATCCGTCGACCGGTGAGGCATATACCGACAAGCAGGCCTTCTCGATTGCGCTTGCCGCCGAGGAGGAGATCGACGGTATCAATACCAAAATGATCTGGCTCTCCGGTGCACAAATGCTTGCTGACGATGCAAACAGCATTACCTCGGGCGGCAACTACGCATATCTGCTTGAGATGTTCTCTTGGATGTGCGAGCGTGAGCAGGTGATCTCCATTCCCGCGGTCAGCATGGATGAGGAATATCTGCTGGTCGGTGAAGTTCCGCGCAAGCTGCTTTCTGCCGTGATCATCGGTGTGATACCGGTTGCGATCAGCATGATCGGCCTCGTCTACTGGCTGAGAAGGAGACGCCGCTGATGAAGAAGAAAACGATCTCGCTCGTCGCTCTTCTGCTTGTCTTTGCTCTGCTCTGCGGCGCGTATTTCCTCGTTCTGCAGACTGCGGACGCAGGGGAAGGGGAGGACACCACCGCGCCTTCTGCGCAGACCTATACCATCCTCGCAGTTAACGTGGAAAGCATGAGTGCGCTCAGCTATACGACGGAGGACGGTGAGCTTTCCTTCACGATGTCGGACAATGCCTGGCATTGGCAGGAGAATGAAACGCTTCCGCTCGACAGCGGATACTTTGCCGCCATGGTATCAGCACTTCAGCCGCTTACTTCATCGGTGAAGATCGATTCGCCCACAGGAGGACAGCTTGCCGACTTTGGTCTTGATTCGCCGTCACAGTGCGTGACGCTGACCGACGGCGCGGGGGAGAAGCTTCTCTTCATCGGTGCATATAACCGCCACAACGGACAGTATTACGCGGCGGTCAATACCACCGATACCGTCTACATGATTGATGCGGCGGTTGCTGAAGCCTTTTCCTATACGATCGAGGACCTGATCGCTTATGATCTTCTGCCGCAGATCACGGAAGGCAAGCTGGATTCTGTCAGCCTGACGAAGGGTGGAACAACGGTGACGTACGCCCTCGTACATTCGGCCGATACCGATACGCGTATTTGGAAAAAGGAGGGCGATGCTGTTTCGCTCGCCGATGAAACGGGAACCGCGCTTACCGCCGCTCTGACTGCGCTTTCCTTTGGTAAGTGCATTTCCTATGATGCGGCAGCAGATGCCGCCAAATATGGCCTTGACACGCCCGCACAGCTTACGGTCGGCTACCGTATGGACGTCACGAGCACCGATATGTCGGGCAATGAGATGACGACCGAGGTCAAGCACAGTACGACGATCCTCGTCGGCGGCGTCGATGCTGAGAGCGGCTGCTATTATGCAACGGTAGAAGGCTCCACGCTTCTCTACCTGCTTGATGCTCCCGTCTTCCCGACGGTATTTGCCGCGACTGAATAATCAAACAAAAAATCCTTTGTACGGATCGCAAGATCCGTACTTAGGATTT
>JAZNCR010000209.1:0-4338 GCA_045587605.1 Eubacteriales bacterium | reverse complement strand
AAGATGCCGTATAGGAGATAACATCGCCAAATACGGGCGACCACTGGTCGCCCCTACAGGGAAAGCAAAACCTCTGCCGTAGGGGCGACCAGTGGTCGCCCGCTACCGTGCGGTAAGATGCTGTGTGGAATTGGGTATGTTGAGAACGGGAACATTCGTAGGGGTCGATGTCCCCGGCGACCCGCCGCCCAACGGCGAGATGCCGTATAGGGGATAACACCGCCAAATGCAGAAGAGCGCGTTATCCCGTAAGCAGCATATATGCAAACGAAACGGGGCGTCGAGGACGTCGCCCCCTACGGATGAATAAAAAAAGCTCCCACAAACCGTTTGGTCGGTTTGTGGGAACTGTTTTATTTACGCTTTTTCTTCGGTTTCGGCCAGCTTGATGCCGAGCTCCACCAAAGCCTTCGGGTCGGCGGGTGCGGGGCAGGCCGACATCGGCTCGGATGCGTTCTGAATCTTCGGGAAGGCAACCACGTCACGCAGGCTGTCTGCGCCGCACATGATCATCGCAAGGCGGTCAAGACCGAGCGCGGCGCCACCGTGCGGAGGCGCACCGTAGCGGTATGCGTCAACCAAGAAACCGAACTTGCGGCTGATTTCCTCGTCGCTCAGACCCAGGCGGCGGAACATCCGCTGCTGCAGCTCAACGTCGGTGATACGGATCGAACCGGAGGAGATCTCCACACCGTTGAGCACGAGGTCATACGCCTTTGCGCGAACCTTGCCCGGATCGGTATCGATATAATCAAGGCATTCATCCAGCGGCATGGTGAAGGGATGGTGCATGGCCACCCAGCTCTCGGACTCCTCGTCCCACTCGAAGAAGGGGAACTCGGTGATCCAGAGGAAGTTATAGCCCTCGGGGATCATGTCAAGCTGCTTTGCCACAATGAGACGGAGCGCACCCAGGACAGGGAGGGTGACCTTGTCCTTGTCGGCCACAATCAGCGCAACGTCGCCGCGCTCACAGCCGATGCGGGTAAGAATCGCCTCGAGCTCGCCCTCTGCCATGAACTTGGCAAAGGAGCAGGTCGGTGCTTCGTCAACCCAGCGAACGTAAGCCAGGCCCTTTGCGCCGATGCCGCGCGCGTGCTCGGTCAGCTTGTCGATCTCCTTGCGGCTGAGCTTGGCCGCAGCGCCCTTGGCAACGATGGCGCGAACCGAGCCGCCGTCTGCAACCGCGCCCGAGAAGACCGCAAAGCCGCTCGATGCGACGAGGTCGGAGATATTCTGCAGCTCCATGCCGAAACGGGTGTCGGGCTTGTCCGAGCCGTAGCGCTCCATGGCGTCACGGAAGGTCAGGCGGGGCAGGGGCAGGGGAATTTCCACACCCAGTACCTCGCGGAAGAGACGCGCCACATAACCCTCGTTCATCTCCATAATATCGTCCTCGGTCACAAAGGACATCTCAAGGTCGATCTGCGTAAACTCGGGCTGACGGTCGGCACGCAGGTCCTCGTCGCGGAAGCAGCGGGCAAGCTGAATGTAGCGGTCAAAGCCGGCGAGCATCAGAAGCTGCTTGTAGATCTGGGGCGACTGGGGCAGCGCGTAGAAGGAGCCGTTGTGAATACGGGAGGGAACGACGTAGTCTCGCGCACCTTCGGGGGTGGGCTTGACCAGCATGGGGGTCTCGATATCAATAAAGCCGTTCTCGTAATAATATTCACGGGTGACGCGGGCAATCTCCTGGCGCATCAGCATATTGCGCTGCAGCGAGGGGCGGCGCAGGTCGAGATAACGGTGCTTGAGCGCGGTCAGCTCGCTGACCTTTGCCGTATCGGAAATTTCAAAGGGCGGGGTCTGTGCGGCCGAGAGGATCTTCAGCTCGGTCACGGCAACCTCGATCTCGCCGGTCGGAATATTGGGATTGATCGCACCCTCTCCGCGGGCACGGACGACGCCGTGTGCACAGAGAACGAATTCGGCACGAACCGAAAATGCCTTCTCAAATACAGCGCGGTCGGTCGCATCGTCAAATGCGAGCTGTACGATACCGGTACGGTCGCGCAGGTCAATAAAGATCAGCTGACCGAGGTCGCGCTGGCGCTGTGCCCAGCCCATGACGCACACGGTCTGCCCGAGGTTGGCTTTCGAGAGTTCAGCGCAATAACAGGTGCGCTTGTCCTGTTTGGTAAGAAGTTCTGCCATCTTTGTTACTCCTGTCTTATATCTAAGTTTGAAGATGTGTGGTTCAATTCGCGATAAAGTGGATTGTTTTCAATATATCGACTGATTTCAAGGTGTGATTTTTCGTTTCGAATAATATGCTCGTAAAAGGATTTCTGCCAAATCACAAAGCCGATCTTTTTTGTGACCTTTCCCTTAAATTGCTGAACAATACGTCCAAGCGTAGGGGCGACCTGAGGTCGCCCGCCACTATCGGGCAGGATGCACACGATCAGATGCAGATGATCGGACATAATACAATAACGGTCAAGCCGAACGTGTGGATAAACTGTGTCGAGGTGCTGTATTTCCTGCTCCACAATTCTGCCGATGGAAGAAAGTGAATTCGTCTCGTGCGGGCGACCACAGGTCGCCCCTACGGAGGAAGTGCATTCATCGTTCGCCTCACACCACATCGACGGAGCATCTTTTCGCGTGCATATAGTCACAAAATATGCCCCCGGGGATGCATAGTCGTAGGTTTTCAGGCGAATTTCCTTTCGTTTGGGCAGTTCGTTTTTCTCCACATCCATTGTTAGCTAATCCTTTTTTATGCGCCAAGCGCATCGGCCAGCGCGTCGAGCGAGATTTCCTCCTGCGTGCTGTCCTTCATCGAACGGAGCATTGCGCGACCCGATTCGATTTCGTTGTCGCCGAGAATCAGCGTGTAGTCGGCACCGATCTTGTTGGCATACTTCATCTGCGCCTTCAGCGAACGGCCGACGAGATCACATTCGACGTAAAGTCCGCGACTGCGCAGCTCCTCTGCCAGGCAGAGCGACTTCAGCGAAGCGGACTCGCCGAGCGCGGCGATATAAAGCTTCGGCGGCTTTTTACCGGGTACCGTAATGCCGGCGGCCTCCATCGCCATAATCAGGCGGGTGATGCCCATCGCAAAGCCGATGCCGGGCAGGCGCGGTCCGCCGATCTGCTCGGTCAGCCCGTCGTAACGGCCGCCGCCGCAGACGGTGCTCTGTGCACCGATGCCCTCCGCGATGAATTCAAAGACGGTACGGGTGTAATAGTCAAGTCCGCGCACGATGGCGGTGTCCACCTCGTACTTGATGCCGAGCGCATCAAGTGCCTCGGTCAGCCCCTTGTGGTGGGCGGCGCAGTCGGGGCAGAGGTGATCGAGCGTGCGGGGTGCACCCTCGGCAATTTTATGGCAAATGGGCGACTTGCAGTCGAGAATGCGAAGCGGATTGGTCTTGAGTCTGCCGCGGCAGGTCTCGCAGAGCTCCTCCTCGTGTGCCGAGAAATAGTCCACCAGCGCCGCACGGTAGTTGGGGCGGCAGGTGGGGCAGCCGATCGAATTGACGTGCAGCTTGATATTCGACAGTCTCAGCTCGCGCAGAAGCGCGTCGGCCACCGCAATGCTGGTCGCATCGGCGGCAGGGGTCTCGGTGCCGTAAAGCTCGGTGCCGAACTGATAGAATTCGCGCGAACGGCCGGCCTGCGGCGCCTCGCAGCGGAAGCAGCTGATGATATAGAAGAGCTTGAGGGGCATCGCATCCGAGCATCGGCCGTGCTCAATGATGGCGCGTGCGATCGATGCCGTTCCCTCGGGACGGAGGGTAATGCTGCGGCCCTCGTCTCCGCGATCAAGGAAGGTGTACATCTCCTTCTGTACCACGTCGGTCGTGTCACCTACACCGCGGCGGAAGAGCTCGGTTGCCTCAAAGGTCGGCGTGCGGATTTCGTCGAAGCCGTAGCGCGTCGCCACGGCACGCGCGGTCTCCTCAATAAACCGCCAGGTCGGGATCTCCTCGGGCATAATATCGAATGTGCCTTTAATTTTCTGAATCATAGTCTATCCTTTCATTCGGCGGTATGCCGAAGCGTGACATTTATCCTATTCT
The DNA here is from genome assembly GCA_045587605.1 of Eubacteriales bacterium. GTDB lineage: Bacteria > Bacillota > Clostridia > Oscillospirales > CAG-272 > SIG693. The sequence continues at coordinate 307 of JAZNCR010000209.1, read as the reverse complement.
ATTATTATAGCACATTTCTCCCTCATGTCAAGAAAAATTCGCGATTCCACCGAAATTGTCGGAGGAAAACCCTTGACAAAGCGGAAGTCGGGGTGTATAATAATCGCGTACACGGAGGCGTAGCTCAGTTGGTCAGAGCGTTCGGTTCACATCCGAGAGGTCATGGGTTCGAGCCCCCTCGTCTCCACCAAAAAAGACACCCGAGGGTGTCTTTTTTTGACGGAGACGAATTTTAAGGGGGCTCGAAAGCCCGGCGCATCCCGTAGGGGCGCAAAAACACTCCGGTGGAGTGTTTTTAGGGCGTCGC
>JAZNCR010000208.1:0-15197 GCA_045587605.1 Eubacteriales bacterium | reverse complement strand
ACCGCCGCGCCAACCGAAATGGGCAGAATGATGAGGGCAAGCAGCTTGAGGGAAAGTCCGGTCAGCCGCTCTGCCTCTTCGTGGTCTCCCGACGCGGTAGCGCGCGAAAGGTAGGGGAAAAGCAGATTGGTTGCAACAAAGGAAAATACACCGACGATAATCACGTAAAGCCGATTGGCGTAGCCGATGGCCGTGATCGCGCGTCCTGCTTCGATGCCCGAAGCAAAGCGCGTATTGATCAGATTGCAGAGCGGCTGCATCCAGGTACTGATGAGAATGGGAAGGGCCATCGAGAGGGATCGGCGAATCGGTGCTGTCAGCGCAAGCGAGGTCGGATGCCATCGGTAACCGAGCCCATACGCGCGCGGAATCTGCATCAGGGCCTGCACAGCCCAGCCGATAAGCATCGCCGCGGCAAGGCCGACGATGCCGAAGCGGTCATTGAAAAAGAGCAGGTAGAGCACCATAATGCCGTTGGATGCCAGACTCATCAGCGCCGGCAGATGAAATTCACCAAGCGACTGCAGAAGCCCGACAAAGGTGTAGGCCAACGCCATAAAAATCATCATGGGGAACATGACGCGATTGAGTGACACGGCAAGTGCGTGTACCGCGGGAGAGAGCTCGGGTGCGAGCAGGTTGACCAGTGCCGACGAGAAAAGAACGCCGAGCAGCGTAATGGACGCAGTCAGAACGAGAAGCAGATGCATATAGCGGTTGGCATAATCGAACGCCCGTTCCCTGCTCTCCTTGACCAAAATCTCGTTGAAGATGGGAATAAAGGATGCCGCCACGACACCGCCGAGGATTAGATCAAAAAGCAGAATCGGCAGTCTGCTCGCCGTTTCATAGGCGACAGCCGCGTCCGACGTTCCGTACGCTCCGGCAACCAGCACGTCACGCAGCATACCGAGAATTTTTGAAGAAAGCACCGCCGCAACCATAAGCACCGCCGTTTTGGCTACTCGCGTCCCCTGCTTCATGTCTATCCCTCCTTTTCCCGAGTTTATCTTTATTTTACCACATTTTCCCCGCATTGACAAGTGTTTTCGGAAGAGAAAAACGGACCGCATCGCAATCGGATGCGGTCCATCCCATTCTATTTTACCGATTCGGGAAATCCCAATAAAGCCGCCAATCCCATTCGGGGGTATGATCGCGTGAGAAGGTGTCCTCGTCAAGCGCAAAATAGGCATAGGAAACATGATCGTCCGGCATATTCACCGGGTCGCACCAAGTGGCATCAATAAAACGAACCTCCCCGTCAAGCTCCGCAATCGTCCACGCGTGCGATGCAGGCATACCGTCAATCAGTGCCGTTCCCGTCATGGATATACATTTGATTCCTCCGAGCTTCAGCATCAGATTATATGCCGCCGTATATCCCGAGCAAACCGAGCTGCCGTCGCGGAAAACCGAATAGGCATACTGGTCAAGCAGGCCATCGCCCTCCGCATATCGGCAATGCGTCGCGAGCCATTCGGTACAGCGCCGCGCAAAATCACGCTGAGGTGCGTCTGCATCGAGCGGCCCTGCAGCCAGAATTTCCCGCACTGCCTGCTCTGCGGCATCACGGCTGTAAGCAAACATGGCGCGGCATTCCTCGCCGCTGTAGTCCCGCGCACGCAGACTGAGCGTCATCGAAACGTAATTCGGTGCATAAGCAAGATTGATGTTGTAATAGTGATAGTAGATCACCGATTCCCGACAGAGGTCGGTCGCCGTCGGAAACGCATCAACGAGATTGGAGACGTAATCGTTCTTCACCGTCTCGGCATCAACACCGCGATAAATAAAGGTGTGCGAATCAATGCCGTTCACCGACAGATATATCAGCGTCTCGATAAAATCCTCCACCGTCTTCGGTGCCTCGGGAAGGGTGCATCCGCTCGGCATCAGACGAACGTCCGCATGCGGTGCGGGACGCGTCGAAGCATACTGCATCATACGCACCACGAGTGCCGCGAGCTCAGCACGGCTGAGCGCGCGCGGACCGCGGAAATAGAAGGCGTTTCCCTCGGGCTCGCCCTTGAAGATCCCCACACCGTAGAGCGTAATGGCATAAACGTTTTCACTGTCGGCAAAGGGACTCGTCTCACGGAACACGTCGAGCGGAAGCCCCATGGCACGCACGATCAGTTCGGCGGAACCGTCGCGCGTGATGGGCGCATTCGGATCAATTGCCGCATCGGGATCGGCAATCCCGTGCGCGCGGGCATATTCAAGATAGGGCGCGTACCACGCCGCCCCCTCTCCCTGCGCAACCGAATTTCCCGCGGCCAGGAGAACCATCTTCATCGCCTCAGCATAGCTGACCGCCGCATCGGGACGGAAGGTGCCGTCGGGGTATCCGTTGACAACGCCGGCTGCGCGAAGACGTTCAACGTCAGCATAATACCACGCCTCCCGCGGCACGTCGCCAAAGGCCGCTGATGCCTGCGGCATCAGAATAAACATCCAAAGAAAAAAGCAAAGCAGGATTGCACTCCGCCTGCATAGGCAGACCGAGAGTATTTTTCGTTTTGTCATTTTTGTACCGCGACCTCCGCAAAAGGCCTCTTTCCTCACGCTTTCCCCGCCGACTGCGGGGTAAACCGGTATTTGCTCGCTGACGGAGAGAACCTGCGGGCAGCGCTCCGCAGCTTCTCTCGTAATGTTTCACTGAACAGACAATTATTTTGCTTCGAGCAGTTCGTTTTCGTCACTGCAGTAGACCTTCTTGATATTGGCCCCCAGATGCGCCAGCTTGCCGACAATATCGTCATAGCCGCGCTCAATGCTGCCGATCCCCGAAATCTCGGTTTTTCCGTCGGCCGCAAGTCCGGCAATAATCATCGCCGCACCTGCGCGCAAATCAACCGCGCGGACGGGCGCACCGCTCAGCCGTTCGACACCCTGAATGGTTGCCGTTCTGCCTTCAACCGAAATGTCCGCGCCCATTTTGAGCAATTCATCCACGTAACGGAAGCGGTTTTCCCAAATGCTCTCCGAAACGATGCTCGTTCCCTCTGCCAAACAAAGCACGGCACTCATCTGCGGATGCATATCGGTGGGGAAGCCGGGATAAGGAAGGGTTTTGACGTTGGCGCGGCGGAGCGGGGCGGTACGGCTGATGACGATCGAATCGTCGGCCTCTTCAATCATCGCGCCCATCTCCTCCATTTTGGCGGAAATGATCTCCAGATGCTTCGGAATCACGTTTGAAATACGGACTCTGCCGCCGGTTGCGGCAACCGCGGCCATATATGTGCCCGCTTCGATCATATCGGGAATAATGGTATAGGTACAGCCGTGCAGTTTTTTCACACCGCTGATGCGGATCACGCTGGTTCCCGCTCCCGTGATCTTTGCACCGCAGGTGTTGAGGAAGTTGGCCAGGTCAACGATATGCGGCTCGCGTGCCGCGTTATCAATCACGGTGTTTCCTTCGGCAAGAGCCGCCGCGATCATCACGTTAACGGTTGCACCGACGGTCACGCAGTCAAAATAGACCGAGCCGCCGCAAAGTCCCTCGGGAGCTGAGGCAACGATATATCCGTTTTCAATTTCCACCTTTGCGCCGAGTGCCTCAAAGCCCTTTATGTGCTGGTCGATGGGACGGACACCGAAATCACAGCCGCCCGGCCAGCCCACGCGGGCGACACCAAAGCGGCCAAGCTCTGCGCCGATCAGATAAGTGGAGCCGCGCATCTTGCTGACCAATTCATAGGGCGAGCTGCCCGGTCTGACGTGTGTCGTATCGATCTCGACCGTGGTACGGTTGAGCATCCTGACCCCTGCGCCCATACTGCGCAGAATTTCCAGCGCAAGCGAGACGTCACTGATGGCAGGCAGGTGCTCGATCACGCATTTGTCCGCAGTCAGAAGACTTGCCAGAATAATCGGGAGCGCGGCGTTCTTCGCACCGTTGATCTCGACCTCACCGTACAGTGGGGTGCCTCCTTCGATTACAATTTTTTCCATATAGTAAACTACCTTTTCTCGTATTCTGTAGCCGCATCGGCGGAAGTATCTGTGCGAGGTGCTGCACAAAAAGGCGCGATTCAACGAACAGACGGCAGAAAAAGCGGCACAAAAAAGGTGCATATCTCTGCCTTTATACAGTATACCATAAAATAATCGAAAATAAAAGGGGTATTTTTGTTTTTTTTAATATTTTTTCTTTTTCCGGTCCTTATTCGGAAAGATGAACCGGTTCTCCCGTTACCGCGCTGTATACGCGCTCGGTTCCGTCGGTATACCGGATGCGCCATGCCGGAGAAAAGAAAACGCGCACCTCTGTTCCCGACTTGTCGGAAGCGGTATTCATCACATAATTCAGTGTAAGGGAATCCACGTACATCCCAGCGTCAATCTCTCCCGACACGCGCATTTCGTCAATCGCTGTCTTTTCAATAAACAGTATATTAATGCGGTCATAAAACTGTGCCGAGTAATTATGCGTCAGCATGAGGAAGCTCCACACGCCGTCAAGCCAAAGAATTTTCCCGTTCGTATCGCAAAGACAGACGATGCCGTCGGCAGAAAGCTCCCGCTCTCCCAAAACCTGCTGACATCTGACCAGATAATATCCGTCATAAGCAAGAACCTCACGCACCGCAGGCCTCGTATGGGCGACCGCAGCGGCACCGGGCACGGATATTTCCTTTTCCAGCAAACGAATAATCTCCCGCTTGGCCCGGCGGAAGGAAAACGCATCGGCAGAGACCGCACTGCCTTCCGCCAGAATCCGGGCAGAGAGCTTCTCCATATCCGCGCGGCTCTGACCGGCGGCAAGAAAGGCAACCTCAAAATTCTCCCCAATCAAAATGCTGTCTCCGTTATCCGCGGTCAACCGCATCCCGTTCGGGGTGGGCAGCATTTCGTTAATCGGAGAATCGGTAAAGCACTCGGCCGCCGAAAGAAAATAGTCTTCCCCCCGCACAGCCTCGTAAATATCCGCATCCTCTTTCTTGGTGCTGATCTGATCAACCGCAATATGAATATCACTGCGCGCAAGAATCCGTACGGTGTCCTCCACAACGTCCGCGTCAAGATATTCCCGGGTAAAATACTGACCGAGAATAAGGTAAAGAAGCCACAGATTCACGCCGATCAGAATGACGATCATCACGGTTTTGATATGATTCCAGCGCATCTTATTCCCCCTTATCCCAGCGTATAAAGATTCCAGTCCAGCTGCATACGCGCCTCATCCGAAACGGCAGGACGGTATACGAGCGCAATTTGATACGTTCCCGACTTTCCCTGCTCGCGCAGATAAGAAACCAACTCAAGCATCCATTGCTGCCCCGCCGCACGGCTGCTCGTCTCACCGACGCGATAATGGCTGACCGCTAACGAAAGAGAGATGATTTTATGTGCCTCAACCTCTATGCGCAGGGCAGGAGCGTCATCCGCAATTCGAACATTGTCATAAAAATACGCGTATTCCACGACCAAGATTTCACCCTCGGTGTACAGCGCCGTCATCTGAAGGTCAGCCGCGCCGCCAATGATTTCACCGTCGAGCAGACAAAGCTCCTCCGCCAATCGCTCGCACGCCATGACATCATCCCGCAGGTTGAGCCCCGTTTGGCTTTTGCGCAGAAAATCGGCAATCGAAATACCGCCCTGCGCCGCGGCCTCGTAGGTCACCCGTTCAGCCGTCGCCCGAAGCGTACCGTGCGTCTCAACAAAAACGGCCGTATCATGCTCTGCCTCGAAATAACCGCTGACCTTATTGAGATTGTAATCGAGTTGATTGAGCAACGAAACGGGAACCCGCTCGGGTCCTGCCGACGCCGCAAACGGATACTCACGCACCAGATCGTCCATGGAAACGGGCGAGGCGGGAATGGGGAGGGTCAAAAGAGCAGACGGACAAACGCCGTCCGATTCACCCGCAAAGCGATAATCGGCAAGCACGCCCCGCGCCAGATAGATGGAAAAGGCATCCATGCCGGGAAGCGTCTTCATCTCACTGCGATCACCATCATACCAAATCGTCACGTTTCCCTCGCCGTCACGGCTCACAGCGGAAATACCGTCAGCCTTGGCATACGGGAAGAAGAAAATCTCGCGAATACGCAGATCTCCTTCAGCGGTCTTGAGCATCGCATCCTCCGCGTCCGGCAGGCTGTGCCCACGCAAAAGCGAGGCCGGTACGGGAAATGACCAGCACAGATAGAAGTAGGAATCCCGGCTCAAAGCTGCGCGCCAGCTTGCGTCTCCGTCAGTTACCGTCTGCTTCCGCATGTTTTCTCCAAGGATTGCCGCAACCCAGGGAGAGAGAACGTCGTTTAAGTCTTCCATCATCGCCGTCCCCGAGAAAAGCCCGACCGCTGTTTGCCCCGATTGCTTGATCCCGAGAAATTCGGGGAGAAGCTGCTCGGGATAAAGGTGTGCGGAGGCCGCACCGTCCCTGCCGCGCAGGGCCGAGAGAACGTCTGCGGGAATATCCTCCCCCACCTCCCCCGTGTGATCGGCCATACCGGTAATATAGATGCCCGCCAAGATCACCGAGCTGATAAACAGCAGGGCAAAAAGCAGGGTTTTGATTCGTTCAACGACTTTCATGAATTCCTCTTTTTCGTCATTCTTCGGTACTCTTGAGTTTAGTCTCAATCGGCAGCTCGATCAGCACGAGCGTTCCCACGTCAAGCTTACTGCGCAGAACAATCTGCCCGCCATGCGCCTCAACCAGCTCCTTGGCAATGGCAAGTCCGAGTCCGGTTCCGCCCGTCTCAGAGGTCCGTGCCTTCTCCACACGGTAGAATCGTTCAAAGAGTCTCGGCTGATCCTCCTCGGGAATACCGATACCGTTATCTCTTACCGATACGAACACACGGTCATTGCCCGCGCGTCCGGACCGAACGAGTATTTTACCGCCCTCAGGCGTGTATTTCACCGCATTGGAGATGATATTGATCAACACCTGCTCGATGCGCTCGGCATCAGCCGTGATCGACAGCTCTCCATCGCACGGCTCAAGGGTCAGCTGCTGATTGCGCCCCGCCGCGTTCACCTGCATCACGTCACACATTCTGCGCAAAGACGCGTTCAGATCAAAACGCGAAATTTTCCAGCGGGTACGCTTATCATCCAGACGCGAGAGCACAAGCAGATCCCGTACGATCGACGTCATGCGGTCACTCTCCGAAATTGCCATTTCAAGGAAGCGGCGGCGGAATTCGTCCGGCAGCTCGGGATGGTCGTGGAGCGTCTCGCACGCACCCTTGATTGCCGTCAGCGGCGTGCGCAGCTCGTGAGAGACGTTCGCCACGAATTCGCGGCGGGACTTCTCAAGCTCATAGCGTCCGGTCATATCGTGAATGACGGTAATCACACCGGTATGCATATGTCCGCTGTCATTATAGCGGATGCGGCCGAAGCTTACCTCAAGCACGCGTCCGGCAAACACGACACCGCCAAAGGTTGCGCCTCCCTCCTCGCCTCCGCTCTCTACTTCACCCTCGCCCCCCACCTTTTCAAAGCGGCCGTTGCTGTAGCTGACCGAGAAAAGATCAAGAAGGCGCTCAAGATCGAAGATTTCGTTCTCCTCAAGATCTGCCCCCGCGGCAAGAAGCCCGTAGGCACTGTCGTTGATATGGAGCAGCTTTCCTTCATCGTTGAAGGCAATCACGCCGTCCTTTAAGTATGAAAAAACCGTCTCCAGCTTTGCCCTCTCGCCTTCAACCTCATCAAAGGTATTCTTAAGCATTTGCTTCATATGGTTGAAGGTGTCGGTCAGCGTGCCGATTTCATCGGTCGAATGTACGTCGAGCTCGTGCGAAAACTCACCCGCCGCAATCAGCTTTGCCCCCTGTGTCAGCGACTGAATCGGCTGCGTGATGGCCTTGGAGAGGAAAAATGCAAGCAGAAGCGCGATCAGCAAACCAATCAGAAGGGCTTGAATAATAATGGAGAAGAGGATCCAGCTCAACTGCTGCATATCCTCCTGGGAATCCTTGATATACACGATATAGCCGTTCTCTCCCGAGAAGAACGGAACGGCATAATCCGAGTAATCTCCCGCACCCGACGGTTCCTCGCCTCGCGTGCCGTTCATTGCGGCAAGCAGGTTTGGCGTTTTGCGCAGCGACTGTCCGAGTGCCTCATCCGAGCCGTCGAGCATATTCCCGTCGGCATCCAGGATATAGTAATTGCGATAGGCATCAATACCGAGGCGTGCACTGAAGGAATGCAGAACCTCCTTGAGGGATGCAACAGGATCGGTTTCGGTCATTGCACTTTGCACCGCGGCCGAAAGCTGTCCGTCAGACGCGAAGTTCTGCGTCATCTGCGTCAAAAAGTCATTGGTATAGAAATGGTTGACGCTGTTGAGCAAAACCGTACCGACCACGCTCATAACGGTGATGATAAAGATAACCAGGATCAGGATGATCTTGGCATATAAGCTGCGTGACATCATCTGATATAGTACCCCACCCCGCGCTTAGTAAACAGATATTCGGGCTTTGAGGGATCTGCCTCGATTTTATCCCGCAGACGCTTCACGGTAACGTCAACGGTACGAATATCTCCATAAAATCCTTCATATCCCCAAACCTGCTCAAGCAGCTCCTCGCGCGAAAAAGGACGACCGAGGTTTGAAGCAAGGAATAAGAGCAGATCGTATTCTTTTTTGGACAGCTCAAGCGTCTCCCCGTCCCGTTCAACCGAATAGCGCTCGGTATCAATGGCAAGACCGCGCACCGTCAGCACGCGCTTGTCCTCGGCCGGACGCTCGGGAGAAACCAGCTCGCCCGAGGAACGGCGGATATTGGATTTGATGCGCGCCAACAGCTCGTTGAAGGAGAAGGGCTTGGTCACGTAATCATCCGCGCCCGTATCAAGGCCAAGAATTTTGTCTTTTTCATCCTCGCGTGCCGTCACCATAATGATCGGCGTGGAGAATTTGCGGCGAATGCGGGTGCACACCTCAAATCCGTTCATCTTGGGCAGCATGATATCAAGTAAAATCAGATCGAACTCCCCGCTGAGCGCCTTTTCGAGACCGGCCTCACCGTCGTAGGCAATATCGTAAGCATAGCCGGCCAGCATCAGGTTAACGGCAAGAACGTCGGCAATATTTTTCTCGTCCTCCACAATGAGGATCTTTTTTTTCGTATCCATTCTGCAAAATCTTCGCTCTCGCCGGGCGAGGGCATCCTTTCTCTATTCCGTGATTGCGCGGACATGGGATTACATGACCGGTGCAAGGTAGGCTTCGGTGATGGAAAAGAACCTGCGTTTTCCCTCTGCGGATTTAAAAAACTCACGCAGATATGCAACGGTGTTGTACCCGTCGGGGTCAACGCGCAGAACAACGTGTCCGGGCCGGGAGAGAGACTGTCGGAAATCAATCAGCGCAGCCCTCACGTCGCTCTCGGTTCTGCCAAGGTCAATATGGAAGCCAAACCGTGCGTATCCCGCAACGGCAATGGCATTCTCCTCCTCCAGCGTCGGCTGGCCGTCGGTAATCCGAATCAGTCTGGTTGTCTGCTTGAAGCGGCGCATCAGCTCGGCGTTCGCCTCTGCCAGAGTCTGCTCCGCATGCGCAAGCGGGACAAGAAAACCGAGCGTGTGCCCCGCGGCAATGACCGAGAGCACCGAATCCGGAGCTTGGCGCAGCTCGTCCGGGGTGATGAAAAAGGTCACTGACACGTCATATTCTGCGCAGAGATCAAGCAGTGCATTCAACTGTCCCTCTTCGCCGAATCCGTCAATACAGAGGAAGGCCGCATTTTCGACCGGATCGAGAGGGGGCGTGGGTTCGGTCGTCTGCGGCGGAGGAGCCGTGTGCTCGGCAAGTGCTCCGGGATTGTAGCGGCGAAGCAGCTCCGCAAAGGTTTTCGTCTGGGATCCGTCCGTAATCCGCACCGCCACCGAGCCGTCGGCCGCGCTGCGGTGAACCTCATGCTCAAGTCCAAGGGCGTTGCAGGTCGTGTTCAGGGGAACGTAACGCTCGCCGTTCTCCAGATAGGTTTTGAGGTTAAACCGCTCGTTGTCCTGCGTCATCGCCTCGTTGCGTGAGAAGTTGAAGGAAATAAAATTATGCTGATCGCGGTAAACGATCGCGGTATTGTTTTCGTAATAGGTGATGGAAATACCCCTTATCTGCTCGAAAATCGAGATAGGAACGTAATTGGAATTGTATACGCGAAGCGGATACAGTCCGGTTTTATACCATACCTCGTCATTGCAATAAAGGGTCGGAAGATTCTCGTCTGCCCGTATGCAGACCGTAAACAACGTACAGAAGATCATGGACAACACAAGCACCAATACCGTGGCGAGTCGAACGTGTTTCTGCATATTTTCCTCCTTCCTTTGGGTAAGACTTCCTTTGTTGATTATTTCTGCGTTTTATACCAGGCAACCGCAAGGTCAACCACGCGGCCGTAGCTTTTCGTACCCTCGGTCCCCTGCAGCTTCAGATAGGTGTCGTTGATGGTTTCGCTTACCTCGCTGACCACCGTCTCGCGGTATTGGTCAAAGAATTTGCTGTATGCAACGAGCTCTCCCCGCACCTCACCGTTCATATCCGCGAGAACGGTATAATACCGATCAGCATCCGCCCCATACAGAGCCGACGCAACGTATTCATAAAGATTGAGATAACCGCTGTAACGAACGTAAGGATCCTCTGCTTCGATACAGACGAGGAATGCCATAAAATTCGCCTCGTCCTCTCTGGCAATCCCGCGCTGATGCGCAAGCTCGTGCGCCGCGGTATACGGAAGCGTGTAATCGGGGAAATTCATGTTCAGATTGGACTCACCGGTAAAATAGCTGTACACACCGGCAATATGCGTATAGGTCCAGGGCTCGCTGATGATGACCTGCTTGACCCGACTGCGCAGACGCTGAACGAAGGGATAGCGGTCACAGATGACGTCGTAAGCATCGAGCAGCCTGTCGTTCATCTCACGGTGCGAATAGGGCATGACCGAAAAACCGTCGGGACGGAAAACGATCGTCTCCCCCTCCTCCATTGCTCGTGCAAGCAGATAGTCCGCAACCTCCTCGAGCTCCTCGGCCGATACGTCACGGCGGTCAAGACCGAGCTTTTCCTCCACCGTCGAGCCGTGATAGCCCGTGCCGAAGCCCCACACGAAAAGAATATAGAAGCACAAGAGAGCGGCGAGAAGAAGAACGCAGTACCGCAGAACGTCCCGCCAGGATTCACCGTAACGGCGAAGCGCAGTACGGAGCATCAGAGCAAAGATCAGCGGCAGAGAAAAGAGAAGCATCTCAGCCAGAGAAAAGGGGATCCATCCGGTCAGATAAGCCAGCGCCGCACGAACGAATGCACCGACCGAGCGGTTAAACCAATCGGCAAAAGCGGGAGAAAAAAGCGCGGCAAGGTGGATCACGCCGCTCAGCACGGCCAACGCGAAAATCCCCCAGACAAAAGCAGAGATTCTCTTCCCCTTCCCCCTGCTCTCGGGCTCGAAATAATATTTTTTCTTTGCAGTATGGTTCATCACAAATAATCCTTTCCGAAATATGCCGCTGTGCAGGCAGAGAAATCCTCGGGCGGCGGTGCGGCGAGCCGCACGGGGCGGCGGGTCGACGGATGGGGGAATTCAAGCGTTACGGCGTGGAGCGCCTGTCGGTCGAGGTCATCGGCGGCAAAGCCATAGAGATCATCCCCGTGAATCGGGCATCCGAGATGGGCAAAATGTACGCGGAGCTGATGCGTTCTTCCCGTCACGGGAGATGCCTCCACCAGCGTTTTTCCCGCTACACGCGCAAGCACACGGTAGCGCGTCAGTGCATCATCCCCCTCGCCCGGCGCACAGACCTCGCGGGTAATGATGCTCTCGGCGGCACGGCGGATGGGCGCGTGAATTTCGCCTGCATCATCGGGCAATTCTCCGTCAAGCAAAGCAAGATAATGCTTTTGTATTTCTCCTTCCTGCATCGATGCCGCAAGACGGGCGGCAGAAAGCTGATTCCGCGCGACCAGAACGATCCCACTCGTATTGCGGTCAAGACGATTGACCGGACGAAAAACGAAGGGCTCTCCCCGCTCGGCACAATAATAGGCCAAGGCATTGGCCAGCGTATCGGTATAGTGTCCGTGCGAGGGATGCGTGGGCATCTGCGGCGGCTTATTGACGGCAAAAAAGTCATCGTCCTCAGCAAGCAGCGCAAGCGGAAGCGCACAGGGTATAATCGATTCCGCCGTCACGCGGTCGCCGGTCGCAATCGAAAGACACTCCCCCATCGACAGCCGATAACGGACGGTTACCCGCTCTCCGTTCACCAAAATTCCCTGCTCGTCCTGCTTGAGTCGGGTCAAGAGGCGATTGGAGATACCGAAACGGCGGCGGAGAAGATCATAAACGCTTTTCCCGGCGTTTTCCGCATCGATGATGAGTTCCAATTCTGCGCCTCCTTGCCTGCCACCTCGCCCGCGAAATCGCCGGGCGAAGATGCATACAAATATCCTATTATATATCATAACACATTTTTATGCAAAAAAAAAGAGGTTACGCATAAAAATATGCCGCGAACGGTAATCTTTTCCCGTTCGCGGCATCTGAAGTTCTTTTTTCTCAAAGGATTTCCCGCAGTGCGGCCAAATCCGCCTCCGTCGTCGACCAGCTGGTCGCAAAGCGGACGACGGTATGATTCTCGTCCACCTTCTCCCAGAAGCTGAACATCACTCGCTCTGCCAACATCTCCATCCGCTCATTTTCCAAAATAACGAACTGCTGATTCGTCGGAGAGGTCAAGAAGAAGGAATATCCCTTTTCGCGGAGAATCTCCTTGAGCTTTTCAGCCATCTCGATGGCGTGGCGGCTGATGCGGAAATACAGATCATCGCTAAAAAGTGCATCAAACTGCACGCCGCACAAGCGTCCCTTGGCAAGCAATGCACCGTGCTGCTTGACTGCGGTAAAGAAATACCGCGGTGCTCCGCCGCGCGGGAAAACGACCGCCTCACCGCAGAGCGCACCGACCTTGGTTCCACCGATATAGAAGGCATCGCAGTATTCGGCGATGTCACGCATCGTTACGTCGGTATCATCGCTTGCAAGACCGTAGCCGAGCCTTGCACCGTCAAGATAAAGAGGAACGCGGTAGCTTCGGCAGACAGTCGAGAGGGCGGCAAGCTCGTCCCGGCTGTACAGCGTTCCGTACTCGGTCGGGTGGGAAACGTAGACCATGCCCGGGAAAACCATATGGGTATGCGTATCGTCAGCATAGAAATTCTCGAAATAGCGGGAAAGGGTTTCCGCCTCGATTTTGCCGTTACGGTTCGGGACGGTAAGCACCTTGTGTCCGGTGTATTCGATCGCACCTGCCTCGTGCAGGCTGACGTGCCCCGTATCGGCGGCAACGACCCCCTCGCAGTCGTGCAGATAGGCCGAAATCACGACGGCGTTGGTCTGCGTACCGCCGGCAAGGAAATACACGTCGGCATCGGGCGAGCCGCAGGCCGCACGGATCTTTTCGCGCGCCGCATCCGAATAGATGTCACTGCCGTAGGTGGTCACGATCTCGCCGTTCGTCTCAATCAGTCGCCGAAGCACGTCGGGATGTGCGCCGTTTGTATAGTCACTGGAAAAGTTCAACATGAAAAATCAATCCTCTTTTTCTTTTAGAATCAGTTGATAAAGCTCGCTCTTGCTCACTCCGCGATCGCGCGCGGCCTTTTTCATGGCATCCATCCGCCCCATGCCCTGCGCTTCATACTGCGCAACGTGCGCCGAGGGGGATACCGACTGCCATGCGGCAGTCTCCTCTGCCGCCTCTTCCTGTTCGTCCGCACCTTCAAGCACGAGCACGTATTCTCCGCGCGGATCATGCGCGCGGTAATATTCCACAGCCCCGGTCAGCGTCGTGCGCATGATCTCCTCGTTGCGCTTGGTCAGCTCGCGGCAGAGCGCAATTCTGCGGTCGCCGAGCGCACCGAGTAAATCATCCAGCGTCGCACGCAGCTTGTGCGGCGCTTCGTGCAGAATGAAGGTTCGGCTTTCGCGCACAAGCAGAGAAAGCCGTTTTCGTCTCTCCGATTTTGCTGTCGGCAAAAAACCCTCAAAAACGAATCTGCCGGTCGGCAGTGCCGAGAGGGTAAGTGCGGCAATGGCCGCACAGGGTCCGGGGATATGCGTAACGGGAATTCCGCGCTCGGCACACAGCACGACGAGATCCTCCCCCGGGTCGCTGATGGCGGGAGTTCCCGCATCGGTAATCAGCGCGCAGGATTCTCCTGCGGTAAGACGGTCGGCGATCACACCGCCGCGCTCCCGTTTATTATGCTCAAAATAGGAGACAAGGGGCTTGCTGATCCCAAGGTAAGAGAGAAGCCGCATCGAATTCCGCGTGTCCTCGGCCGCAATAAAGTCGACCTCGCCGAGCACCTTGATCGCCCGTGCGGAAAGATCGGCGAGGTTGCCGATCGGGGTCGCAACCAGATAAAGGGTCCCCCCCTCAACGCGATTCTTTTCTTCCTCGGAGGCTACCGTTTTTTTAATACTGCTCATCCTTCATTCCTCCCGAGCAGAAGAAGTCTCAACTCCTCCACACTGTCAACGATATGATCGGTATTTACCGCTTCAAACTCTCCCGGCTCTGAGAAGCCGTAGCGCACGCCGATACCGTCCACACCAACCTCATGTGCCCCAACAATATCAAAATGACGGTCGCCGATCATGGCAACGCGATCGTATTCATCCCGCTTTACGCCAAGCTCGCCGAGAACGGTAGAGATCAGCTCAAATTTCGTTTCCCGCGTGCCGTCGAGCTCGGGGGTGGCGATCGTCGAGAAATAGGCGTCAAAGCCGTATCGGGCAAGAATTTTCGCCGCATAAACAATCGGCTTTCCGGTCGCTACGGCAAGCGTGCGTCCCGATCGCTTCAAATCAGCCAGCAGCTCGGGCATTCCCGCATAAGGCTCGGCCTCAAGATAGCCGACCGTCGAATAACGCTCGCGGTAAAAGTCTGTCGCTCGGCGGGCATCCGCCGCATCAAACCCACAGTATGTCATAAATCCCTCTACAAGCGGCGGACCGATAAACCGGCGAAGCAAGCTATCGTCCGGGATGGGATAGCCCATTTTCTGAAGCGCATAGCATACAGACCGCGTCACCCCCTGCGAGGTATCGAACATCGTCCCGTCAAGATCAAAGAGCAAATATGCGTACATCGGCTTATTTCTCCTTCAGAAAATCAAAATTCCCCGTGGCGTAAACCGCCGC
>JAZNCR010000207.1:0-2439 GCA_045587605.1 Eubacteriales bacterium | reverse complement strand
GCTCGTCATCAACTCGGTCTCGACCCAGACCTCCTATGAAAACCAAACCAAGAAGGCCATCAACAACCGCTTCATTGCCGAGGCGCTGACCGAATTTCTCAAGGAAAATCTTGATTTGTATCTCGTTGAAAATCCCACTGCCGCCGAGATCTTTGCCAATCAGGTTCTGGTCAACAAGCGCAGCCGCGAGAGTGCCGAGAGCGCGCGTCTCAACCTCAAAAAGAAGCTGACGGGAACCATGGATATTGCCAACCGCGTGGAAAAGTTCGTCAACTGCCGTTCCCGCGATCCCGAGCAGCGCGAGCTCTACATCGTGGAGGGTGACTCGGCACTGACCTCGGTCAAGCTGGCACGAAACGCCGAGTTCCAGGCGGTCATCCCGGTCCGCGGAAAGACGCTCAACTGTCTCAAGGCCACCTACGATAAGATTTTCAAAAGCGATATCATCCTTGATCTGCTCAAGGTCATCGGATGCGGCGTGGAGATTAAGGGCAAGGTCAAGGGCGACATCGTTCCCTTCGATCTCTCGTCTCTGCGCTGGTCAAAAATCATCATCTGCACCGATGCCGATGAGGACGGCTTCCAGATCCGCACCCTGCTCCTCACCCTCTTCTACCGTCTGCTTCCCACCCTGCTCGCCGAAGGCAAGGTCTTCATCGCCGAATCCCCTCTTTTTGAGATTACCGCGAAGGACAAGACCTATTTTGCCTACAACGAAGCCGAAAAGGCACAGATTCTGCGCTCACTCGGCAACACCAAGTACACCCTTCAGCGTTCAAAGGGACTTGGTGAGAACGAGCCCGAGATGATGTCCCAGACCACCATGAACCCCGCAACCCGCCGCCTGATCGCCGTCACCCCGGCAGATGCGGCCGAAACCGAGCGTATTTTCGACACCCTGCTCGGCGACAACCTGCCCGCAAGAAAAGCCTTCATCGCCGCACACGGCAACGAATATATGCTTGAAGCGGATATCTGATAAAGAAAGATTCCCACCGTGCGGTGGGAATCTTTTTTCAATTGTTTTATGCTTTCTTCGGGCCGTGGAATCCGGCGGCGGCCAGACGTTTGGTGGCCTCCGCGTCGCGGTCAACCCGCAGGATGATGCAGGCACCGTCGCCCGCCTCCGAAACGTAGCTGTACATATACTCGATCTGGATATCCTCAAGCAGACGGAGAAGCTCAACGAGGCCTCCCGGTCTATCATCAATGCAGACCGCGATTACCGAGGTGATGGACGCGGTAACGTGATTGGCGCGCATGATGCTCTCCAGGCGCTCGGGCTCATCCACGATCAGACGGAGAATACCAAAGCTGGTGGTATCGGCAACCGACAGCGCACGGATGTTGATGCCGTTCTTTGCAATAATATCGGTAACTTCGGCCAGACGACCCTGACGGTTTTCAATAAAGATCGAAATTTGCTTCGCAGTCATATTCTGTCCTCCTGAATTCATTGTTGATCTGATTTTATTATATCAATTTTCCCTTTCCCCGTCAAGGGGAATTGTTTTCGCCCGGGGATCAATGCAGCTTGCGGCGATCCTCAACACGCTTGGCCTTACCCTCACTGCGCTCGATGGTTCTCGGCTCAACGAAGGTAATCTTCGGCGAGATACCGAGCGTCGATTCCATCTTGGCCTGCATTCGCTTCTGCAATGCCTCGAGCTCCTTGACCTTATCGGTGAACATCTCTCCCGGCAGCTCAATGAGAATCTCCATCATATCGTGATTATTGACGCGGTCAACGATAATCTTGTAGTGCGGTTCGGCGTTGCCCTCCGAGAGAAGCACGCTCTCGATTTGGCTCGGGAAGACGTTAACGCCGCGGATAATCAGCATATCATCGCTCCGCCCCGCCGGCTTGGTCATGCGGACAAGGGTACGGCCGCAAGCGCAGGGCTCATGGGTAATGGAGGCCAGGTCATGCGTGCGGTAGCGGATAAGCGGAAGGGCTTCCTTCGAGATACAGGTGAAGACAACCTCGCCCAGCTCTCCGTCGGGCAGCACCTCGCAGGTTTCGGGATCGATGATCTCGACGTAGAAGTGGTCCTCGTTGACGTGCATACCGCACTGGCACGCACAGTCGAAGGCAACGCCGGGGCCCGCGATCTCGGACAGACCGTAGATATCATAAGCCTTGATGCCGAGACGGCTCTCGATCTCGGCACGCATTGCCTCGGTCCAGGGCTCGGCACCGAAGAAGCCGGCCTTGAGATTGAGGGACTTCGGGTCAATGCCGTTCTGCTTCATCACGTCGGCAATATAGAGCGCGTAGGAGGGCGTACAGCAGAGAATGGAGGAACCGAAATCCTGGAAAATCTGAATCTGTCTTGCCGTATTTCCGCTTGATGCGGGAATTACCGTCGCGCCCATCAGCTCTGCACCATAGTGCAGACCAAGACCGCCGGTGAAAAGGCCGTAGCCGTAGGAAGTCGG
>JAZNCR010000206.1:0-2854 GCA_045587605.1 Eubacteriales bacterium | reverse complement strand
GTTTATATGGGACACAAATCAGCCGATCACGCGGATACGGCCGACGCCATTAATTTCGGCAAGCTTGGTGGTTGCATCGGCGGACAGCTCGCCTGTGATGTCCAGCATCGTATATGCGTTGTTGCCCTTCGACTTGTTGATCATGTTATCGATATTGATGTGCAAGTCACCCATCACACCCGAGATCTTCGAGAGGATTGCGGGAATGTTTTCATGCATCACGCAGATGCGGGTGCCGCCGGGGGTACGGGGCATCGAAACGTTCGGGAAGTTGACGCTGTTCTTGATATTGCCGTTGCGCAGGTAATCGTCAAGCTGAAGCGCGGCCATCACGGCACAGTTATCCTCGCTCTCGGCAGTCGATGCGCCGAGGTGCGGGATGGTGATGATGCCGGGTACGTTCACCGTTTCCTCGGTCGGGAAGTCGGTGACGTAAGCAGAGAGCTTGCCGGACGCAAGGGCCGCCTTGACGGCATCCGCATCGACCAGGTCGGCACGGGAAAGGTTGATCAGCTTTGCGCCGTCCTTCATCATGGCAATGGTCTCGGCATTGATCATCTTCTTGGTGGTGGGAGTTGCGGGAACGTGGAGCGAGATATAATCGGCCTGGCTGTAAATATCGGTTTCGACCAGCGCGTGCTTGATCGAGCGGTTGAGGCTCCATGCGGCCTCGACCGTCAGATAGGGGTCACAGCCGATGACGTTCATGCCGAGGGAGACAGCCGTGTTGGCAACCATGCCGCCGATGGCACCCAGACCGATGACCCCCAGCGTTTTGCCTGCGAGCTCGCATCCGCCGAACTTCGATTTGCCTGCCTCAACCGCCTTGGCAACACCCTCGGTGCCTGCCAGCGAGTTTGCCCATGCAATACCGCCCATGATGTCACGGGAAGCAAGCAGAAGGGCGGCAACAGCCAGCTCCTTTACGCCGTTTGCGTTTGCGCCCGGCGTGTTGAAGACAACAATTCCCTCCTCGCTGCAGCGATCAACGGGAATATTGTTGACGCCCGCACCGCAGCGTGCGATAGCAAGCAGATTATCGGCAAATTCCATATCGTGCATGGCGGCAGAGCGCACCATGATGGCGTCGGGGGCGGCAGTATCCGCACCGACGTTGTAGAGCGAACGGTCAAGCTTATCGGTACCGATCGCGGCAATTTTATTCAGAAGCTGTATATTCATCATAACCGTATACCTCAAAATTCAGTTTAATGCGAAAATGCTTATGCCTTCGGGTTCTCTGCGGCAAACTTTTTCATGAACTCGACCAGAGCAACGACGCCTTCCTCGGGCATTGCATTGTAGATCGATGCACGCATACCGCCGACCGAGCGGTGACCCTTGAGGTTCTTCAGACCTGCCTTTGCCGCCTCGGAGGCAAACTTCTTATCCAGATCGGCATCACCCGTGACAAAGGTAACGTTCATCATCGAACGGCTCTCGGGTTTGACGGGCGCGGTGTAGTAATCCTGGCTGTCCAGATAATCGTAGAGGATAGCCGCCTTGCGCGCGTTGCGCTCCTTCATGGCGTCAAGACCGCCGATGGAAAGAATCCATTCGTAAACCAGCTTTGCCATGTAGATCGCATAGCAGGGAGGCGTGTTGTACATTGAGCCGTTGTCCGCCATCGTCTTCCAGTCGAGCATGGTGGGGGTCTCGGGACGGGCGCGGCCAAGCAGATCCTCGCGGACGATGACCAGCGTCAGACCGGCAGGTGCCATGTTCTTCTGCGCACCGGCGTAGATCACGCCGAACTTCGAGACGTCAACCGGCTCGGAGATGATGCAGGAGGACATATCGGCAACCAGCGGAATATCGCCGGTGTCGGGGATTTCGGGGAACTTGGTTCCGTAGATGGTGTTATTGAAGCAGATGTGCACGTAATCGGCACCTGCGCGGAAGGAATCGCGGGTGGTGGCGGGAATATAGGTAAAGTTGTCGGGCTTCGAGGTAGCGGCGATCTTCACGTCGCCGTATTTCTGCGCCTCGGTAAAGGCCTTGCCCGAGAACTGACCGGACACGATATAATCAGCATATCCGTCGGGACGGAGCAGGTTCAGCGGAACGGCGGCAAACTGCGTGGATGCACCGCCCTGCAAAAAGAGCACCTTGTAGTTGTCCGGAATATTCATCAGCTCACGCAGCATCTTCTCTGCGTCAGCGATAATTGCCTCATAGTCGGGAGATCGATGACTCATCTCCATAACGGACATTCCGCTGTCTCCGTAGCAAACAAGCTCGGATGCTGCTTTCTCCAGTACCGGCAACGGGAGCATTGAGGGACCGGCCGAAAAGTTATAGACTCTGTTCATACGTAACCTCCAAAAATAGTTCAAACGTTTTAGTGTGTTAAAGCAAATAACAATATCATTATACTTCTTTTCTCAAATCTCGTCAAGGGGTTATGCAAAAAAAAGAGCACGAATTTGCAATTTTTTTGTCAAATTCCAAAAAATCGCCCCAAAATTGCATTTTTTTGAAGAAATCACCTGCCCTTTCTGCCAAATTTCCGTTCGTTCTGTCCCGTGTTGCACAGCAGGGACCCGGGGCATATGCGTTTCTCGATTCCGGCTTTGTTCGGCGTTTTTGGTGACAGATAATCTTGTCTCCAACTCTTGGTTTTCTCGCTTTGCCGTGCTATAATATTTTTTATAGTATATTTATTAATGTAGAATATTTTTTACATCCAAATTCGAAGGTTCAAAAAGGAGGCTCCCATGAAGGTAATGCGTTCTCTTATGCTCATCCTCTTCTGCTGCGTCCTGCTGCTGACCGGATGCGCAACCCCCTCTACCCCCGTTAACGTAGACACGACCTCCGCTCCCGAAACCACGGTCGCTCCCGAAACTACGGC
>JAZNCR010000205.1:0-2314 GCA_045587605.1 Eubacteriales bacterium | reverse complement strand
TTGGCTCACAGAACGACATGGCTACGATCCGACTTGGCACGAGCCTCAACCGCATCGGCGGGGTTGATGATGGTCATGCCGGGGATAGCGCGCATATTGGCGATATCCTCGTTGCATTGGTGGGTTGCACCGTCCTCGCCGACCGTGATGCCGGCGTGGGTTGCACCGATTTTGACGTTGAGGTGCGGGTATGCAATCGAGTTGCGGATCTGCTCGCAGGCGCGGCCTGCGGCAAACATCGCGAAGGTGGATGCGAAGGGGATTTTGCCGGCGGCGGCAAGACCTGCCGCAACCGTCATCATATTGCCCTCGGCAATACCGCAGTCGAAGAAGCGGTCGGGGAACTTTTTCTTGAATACGCCGGTTTTGGTAGCGGCGGCAAGGTCAGCGTCGAGCACGACGAAATTCGGATATTTGTCGCCGAATTCTGCCAGCGCGTTGCCGTAAGCCTCTCGGGTTGCAATCTTTTCAGCCATTGTAAAATACCTTTCCTTTCGTCATTATTCGCCGAGCGAAGCCTTGATTTCGGCCACAGCCTGCTCGTACTGCTCTGCATTCGGTGCCGCGCCGTGCCAGGAAGCCTGATCCTCCATGTAGGAGACGCCCTTGCCCTTGACGGTGGTGGCGATGATGGCGGTAGGCTTGCCCTTGCAGGACTTTGCAGCCGCAAATGCGGCGGCGATCTGCTCGAAGTCGTGACCGTCGATCGAGATCACGTTCCAGCCGAAGGCCTCAAGCTTCTTGTCGTGGGGGGTGGGGTTCATGACGTCGGTAATACGGCCGTCAATCTGCAGGCCGTTCCAGTCGATGACCACCACGAGGTTGTCGAGCTTGTAGTGGGCGGCGAACATAGCGGCCTCCCAAACCTGTCCTTCTTCGCTCTCGCCGTCGCCAACGATGGCGTAGGTACGGTAGTCCTTGCCGTCAATCTTAGCGGCCAGTGCCATACCGCAGGCGGCCGAGATGCCGAGACCCAGCGAGCCGGTGGTCATGTCCACGCCGGGGGTATGCTTCATATCGGGGTGACCCTGCAGGAAGCTGTCGAGCTGACGAAGGGTTTTAAGCACATCGCGGGAGAAATAGCCGCGCTCTGCCAGAGCTGCGTAAAGTGCGGGAGCGGTGTGTCCCTTCGAGAGCACGAGACGGTCGCGGTCAGCCATATCGGGCTGAGCGGGATCCACGTTCATTTCTTCAAAATAGAGATAGGTCAGAATATCGGCGATCGAGAGCGATCCGCCGGGGTGACCCGAGCTTGCGCTGAAGACACCTTCCAGTACGCCGAGGCGAACCTTTGCGGCCGTCTGCTTCAGAGCGTTGAGCTTTGCCTGTTCCATGAAAATCCTCCTGTTTTACTTCGGCAGGGGCATTATCCCGTGCCAAATTACTTCAATTTACATTATACAGCAATCTCCCCTGCTTGTCAAGGCGGCGAAAGGGCATTTTTTACCAATGAATACGGATTTTTTCACTGTATTCGGGGAAAATCAATTTTTGTTTTTGGTCTGCTGATAAAGATATAGGCCTGCCCGGAAGCGATTGCCTCTGTTTATGGGGGAAAATATTTCCTCCGCCGGGGCGATCTGAGAGCGCCCTTGCGGAGGAAACTATCGTTATGTTATCTTTGGTCCCAGCCGCCGGCGAGGAAGCCGCCGCTCTCGCCGTCAGCGGTATGGCTGACCCAGAAGGCGTAGAACTCGCCGTCCTCCATGACGAAGCGGATCGAGAAGTCCTTGCCCTGCAGCTCGCCCAGGTTCTTGCCGCCGGTAAAGGTCAGCTCGGTACAGGTCGAGTCGCCCGAGAAGGGAACGCAGTCATTCAGCGAGAAGCCGGGGATGACCTTACCGTCCGCATCCCGGATTTCGGCACGGATGGACTTTGCTTTTGCGTTGATGAAGAGTCTGTCGTTTACCTCGTCAAAGCGCATCGTGCGGGTGATGACCTCGCCCGAGCCGTCGAGCGAGACGAAGCCGTCGCGGCGCATGGTGGCAAAGCCGATGCCGAAGTTGGACATCATGTTGGCGGCAGAATCTGCGGAGCCGGGGGTCTCAATGCCCTCATAGCCGCCGTAGTAGAAGCGGAGCTCGTCACCGACGATGACGCAGATGGTGTTGATCTGGTGCAGATAGCCGCGCTCCCAAGAGCCCTTTTCCTTGGTCGATTCGATAATCGGCTCGCGGAAGGGGCGCGCATAGTGGAAGCCGTCGCGGCTGTAGCCGAGGCAGATGTTGGTGATCTTCGGAATGCCGGTGGAATGGGCTACACTGTTTTCGGGACCGACGTAGATCTGGAAGCCGCCGAGCATGATGCTCTCAAA
>JAZNCR010000204.1:0-3436 GCA_045587605.1 Eubacteriales bacterium | reverse complement strand
ATGGAAAGTTTTCGCGGGAGTGTGGTGAATTCGCTTCGGCGAAGCCGAAGCGAAGAGGAGAGGGGGGGCCTTTTTCAAAAGGCGTCCTCTCTCCTCCCTCTCACTTCAATTCTTCCCCCGCAGCTCCACGCGGCGGATTTTGCCGCTGATGGTTTTGGGGAGCTCGTCGAGGAATTCGACGATACGGGGGTATTTGTAGGGAGCGGTATGCTCCTTGACATAGGTTTGAATTTCTTTTTTGAGGGCGTCCGAGCCTTCCGTGCCCTTGACGAGGACGATGGAGGCCTTGACGACCTGGCCGCGAATGGGATCGGGTGCGGCGGTAACGGCACATTCAAGGACATAGGGGAGCTCCATGATGACGCTCTCGATCTCGAAGGGACCGATGCGGTAGCCGGAGGATTTGATGAGGTCGTCGGTGCGGCCGACGTAATGGAAGTAGCCGTCCTCATCGCGCCATGCGGTGTCGCCCGTATGGTAGAGACCGTCGTGCCATGCCTCACGGGTGTGTTCCTCGTCGCGGAAATAGCCGAGGAAGAGACCGCAGGGGACCTCGCGGTCGGTATGGATCACGATCTCGCCCGTCTCGCCAACGCCGACCGGCTTGCCGTCGGGATCGACGATGTCGACGTCGTAGAGGGGGCTCGGCTTGCCCATTGCACCCGGCTTGGGGGTCATGCCCACAAAGTTGGCAACGGCGAGGGTCGTTTCGGTCTGGCCGAAGCCCTCCATCAGCGAAAGACCGGTTGCCTTTTTGAACTGCTCATAAACCTCGGGGTTGAGCGCTTCGCCGGCAATGGTGGCGTGCTCAAGGGAGGAGAGGTCGTATTTGTCCAGCGACTCCTTAATGAAGAAGCGGTACATGGTCGGGGGGGCGCAGAAGGTGGTGATGTTGTACTGCTTGAAGAGGGGAAGGATGTCGGCGGCGCTGAAGCGGTCGAAATCGTAGGTGAATACGGCGGTTTCGCAGAGCCATTGGCCGTAGAACTTGCCCCAGAGTGCTTTGCCCCAGCCGGTATCCGAGATGGTGAAGTGGAGACCGTCGGGGTTGACGTTGTGCCAATAGCGGGCGGTCAGATAATGACCGAGCGCGTATTTGTGTGCGTGAACGGCGATCTTGGGGTAGCCTGTCGTGCCCGAGGTGAAGAACATGATAGCGGGATCGTTTCCGCCGACGTCGACGCGGTCAAGGTGACCGGAGTAGCGGGGAAGCTCGGCATCGAAATCGTGCCAGCCCTCTCTTGCGGGACCGACAAGCACGCGGGTGAGCACGGTCGGGGATTCGGGAAGGGCCGCCTCGACGTGCTCAGGCACACCGTCATCAGCGGTGCAGAGGATGGCCGAGACGCCTGCGGCGTTGAAGCGGTAGACGAAGTCCTTTTTCTGCAGCTGGTTGGTTGCGGGAATTGCGACGGCACCCAGCTTATGCAGAGCGAGCATGGCAAGCCAGAACTGATAGTGCCGCTTGAGCACGAGCAGAACGCGGTCGCCACGCTTGATGCCAAGCGAGGAGAGATAATTTGCGGTACGGTTGGATTCGCGGCGGAGATCCTCAAAGGTAAAGCGGCGCTCGGTCTTGTTTTTGTCAAGATGAAGCATGGCCAGCTTGTTCGGACAGCGCGCGGCGAGGGCGTCCACGCAGTCGTAGGCAAAGTTATAGCGGTCAACGTCATGGAATTTGATCGAATTGACCACGCCGCTTTCATCAACGGTGGTGGTCAGATAGGGCGCGGCAACGGGAGAGTCGCCGACACGGAGACCGCCGCGCGGAACGGGCGCATGATAGCCGTCCTCCTCGGGGAAGACGTATTTGTGGGCATCGCTGCCCAGAACGATTGCGTAGAATTCGCAGTCTTCACCTTCTGCGGCGATCATGCCGTGCGGGGTGGAGCTGTCGTAGTGAATGGTATCGCCCGCACGGAGGGTCTCCACGTGGTCACCGACCTGCACTTTGAGGACGCCCCGCAGAACAATATCAATTTCCTGGCCGTCGTGAGCGGAGAGCTTGATGGGCTTGTCCTGCGCGTCGGCTGAGAAGGGGGCACGGACGAGAAAGGGCTCGGCGAGCTTACCGCGGAGCATGGGGGAGAGGTTATGGTAGGAAAAACCGCGGCGGCGCGCGATGGGCAGGCCTTCTCCCGCACGGGTGACCGAGCAGGAGGTCAGCGTGGGGGACGAGCCCTTGAGCAGGTCGGTCACGTCCACGCCGAAGCGGTTGGCACATTTGTAGATAAAGGTAAAGCTGAAGTCGGCATGGCCTTCCTCAAGCTCGGTGTACTGCTCGACGGTGGTACCCGTACAAGCCGCCATTTCCTCGCGGCTGATCTCCAGGATGTCGCGCAGTGCGTGGATACGTTCGGCAACTTCTTTGATTCTGTTGTCCATGGTTTGGTTTCCTCTTTTCCCGAAAAAATCGTCAAAAAAACGTCTCGAGCGGAGGGCACCGGCTCGAGACGAAACAAATCTTGTTCGCGATTGGTCAAATTGCGGCAGCTGACGGGAGTCAATCTGCACGCGCCTCGGGCTCAATCAAGCCTTATGCCTTGACGCAGCAATAACGGAAGACGCCTACCCCCGCATGGCGGGATCGGATCTTCGACTCGGAAGTGATAGTTCGCTTGATCCGCCGTCACCGACTCGCACCATCCGCCGGCTCTCTGAAGACATTATGATCGGAACCTCTTCGTCATCGTCTTTATTTGATGTTGGAAGTATTGTAGCATAGTAAAGCGCTGTTGTCAATAGGGGTATTTGTAAACAAATTTTGAACAAAACTGCGGACAGAGAGAAAAACAGGGTGTCCGTCTTTGGCAAAAGCGGACACCCTGCTCACAGATGCATTATACTCTGCAATGATTGATGAGACAGCCATCGAGGATGATGGCGCGTTCATCGTCGGTGAGCGAGCCCATGGTCAGCTGAATGGGGCGGATCGCGTCGCCCGAGACGACGTATCCCGCAATCACATCCTGCTTTTCTTCGACTGCACGGCGGATATCGGGCAGGTAGAGCCAGTCACCGATGGCAAAATCGGCAATATCCTCGGTGCAGGTCAGGGGAAGCATACCCCAGTTGATGAGGTTGGAGCGATAACGCTTGGTTGCGTATTCGGTGGCGAGGTTTGCCCAGCCGCCGAGCACCTTCTGGCAGGATGCGGCCTGCTCGCGTGCCGAGCCGTCGCCGGGGCGGCGGGCACAGACGATGCTGCCGAGCCCTGCGGCATCGGGCTTGCCGCCGAGAGGGGCAAGACGGGCGAAGAGCGCTGCGAGATCGGGCGTGCCCCAGCCTTCGCGGCGAGCGGTCTCCAGAGTGCGGATTGCCTTGGCGCGGTCCACATAGCCGGGATCCTTGCGCGAGAGGGCAAAGGAGGCAAGCTTCTCGGGGTTGGAGCGATAGGAAGAGGTTTCGCCCGAGGGGATCAGCTCGTCGGTGGTGG
>JAZNCR010000203.1:0-7878 GCA_045587605.1 Eubacteriales bacterium | reverse complement strand
TGCCTCGCGTTCAGCCGGCGTGAGCGCATTCGGCGCGCCGACCAAGGCCATTGCTTCAGCCGTGCTATGTGCCTCCAGCATCCGCTCAAGCTTGTCTCGTCCGATCAGCTCCGCTTCCTTTGCCCGAAGTCTGGCCGAGCTGTACAGGTAATCGTTGCTCTTCAAACGCATTTTGTTCACCTCATGTAAAGAGGATGCGCGCAACCTCGGCCTCGTAGGCTTCTCTCGCTTGAGCGAAAAGGGTCTCAAACGAAGAATTGCTCTCTACGTCACCGCAGCGCAGAATGACACCGCCCATAATGTTGGCGGGCTTGTCGGAAAGCTTCAGCTTTGCCAGCTCCCCGTCGGGGAGTCGGCCAATCAGCGCACGGCGGACCTCGTCTACCAGAGACTGGCCGAGGCTGCGTGTATCCGAGGCGTTAAGCACAACCTCGTATGCCTCCGTCTCCACAATATCCTCTTCGCCGCGCGCACGGCTCTCCTCGGTCACCATTCTGTGCTCAAGAAGTGCTGTGATCAGGTGCTTGCGCAGAAAGTCGCGGTATTCCTCATCGGGAAGCGCGCGGACCTGTGCGTATGCCTGTGCAAATG
Source organism: Eubacteriales bacterium (assembly GCA_045587605.1). Classification (GTDB taxonomy): domain Bacteria; phylum Bacillota; class Clostridia; order Oscillospirales; family CAG-272; genus SIG693. Next base: position 7,287 of record JAZNCR010000203.1, on the reverse strand, counting down.
CCTCGTCAATCAGCTCGCCGCGTGCGGCAAGATCGGCATTGCGCCGTGCAAGAGAGGCAGTCGACTTTGCGCGGGAGATAATGCTCTCCCCTTCACGCTCGGCACGCTCGGCAATCCGCTCGCGGATTTCCTCCGCCTCTCGCTCAGCCTCAGCAAGGATCGCATCGGCGCGGGTATGGGCATCGGCAAGCGCGGCCGCCTCGGCGGCCTTAGCCTCCGCAATAATTTTTTCGGTTATTTTTTCAATTCCCTTCATCGGTTTTCCTCAATTTCATCGGATTCCCGTCGGATGGGTCAAACCTTGGCAAACAGAACGAGAAGCAGCGAAACGAGCACGGCGAAGATGGCGTAGGTCTCAACCAGAGCGGCCGAGGTGATTGCCTTACCGACTTCGTCGGGACGCTTGGCGATCAGATTGACGCCCGCAATGGCAACGCGTGCCTGCTTGATGGCGGAGAAGTAACCAACGACCGCGATGGGAAGTGCGGCCATGATGAAGTATACGCCCTGTGCTGCCGTCAGTTCAACCGGCGTGCCGAGGATACCGATCTTGAAGACGATCAGGAAAGCGGTGATCAGACCGTAGATACCCTGCGTACCCGGCAGTGCCTGCAGGATCAGAACCTTACCGAACATACTCGGATCCTCGGTCAGAAGACCGCCCGCAGCCTCGCCTACCATACCAACCGCTTTTGCGGAGCCCATACCGGCAAAGAGTACGGCAATTGCGGCACCCAGGAGTGCAAGATTCTGTCCGTTCAGAAGCGTAGAAAAAAAGTCAAAGGAAGTCATAGTTTTGTTCTCCTTAATTTATAGATTGATTTGAATCGTTTTATCTTTTTTCGCCCGTAGCCGATGCGGTACGCACATCTGCCTCGACCGAATAATCTTCGCTTGGCACGGTCGGCTTGTACGGTCTGCCGCCGTCCACGTAAAACTTGTTGAAAAATTCGATATACTGCAATCGGCTCGCGTGTACGAAGGTACCCAGCACGTTGATGACCAGATTCAGCAAATGACCAATCAGGAAAACGACGATAAAGAGAATATATCCCACTACCGTTCCGCCCTTCAGTGTGCCGAGGATGTTGACGACCTGCGCAATGACTGCGGCAGCCAGACCGAGTGCCAGAATACGCGAGTAAGAAAGCAGGTCAGCCATATAGTTAACCAAGTCGTACAGCTTTGCGACACCGCCGAACAGCTTGCCGATAACACCCTTTTTTGCTCTGCCCTGCGTCAGCACGATCAGCGCAACACCGGCAATCGCGACCCATGCACCGACCGACGGCTTGGCAACCAAAAGGCCGAGTCCCGCAAACAGAACCCACCAGCTGCCGATATCCATCAGCGCGTCTGCCCATTTTCCCTCACGGCAAAGCAGATAGAACTGCACCGCCATACCGCCGACGAGGTGAACGACACCCACGGCAAGGGAAAGGACAAAGAAGGACATCGGGTCCTCAATCGGATCAAACCATAGCGCAATTTTCTCGGGGGGATTGAGTCCCAGCATCTTGGTGATGAACATCTTCGGCAGGTCTCCGAAATAGGAGCCCAGCACGATACCCCATAGGACACTTGCAATGCCGCAGTAGCCGAACATCAAAAGGAATCGCTTCATTCCGGGGGCCGGCTTAAGCAGAAGAACGCCGCCGAAGCAGGCAATCATGAGCAAAAGTCCGTATCCGACGTCGGCAAACATAATGCCGAAGATGACGAAGTAGAAAATGCTCATCACAAAGGTCGGATCAAAGGTGCCGTATTTGGGATATGAATACATCCCGAGCACCCACTCGAAGTTCTGCGCAAACGCATTGTTCTGTAAGAGAATGGGAACGTCGTCTCCTTCCTCGGGATCGACAATCTCCCAAGCGCAGGTGAACCGGTCGAGGATTCCCGCCACCTTTCGCTCCTGTGCCTCCGGAATCCAGCCGGTAAGCATCACGCAGGACTCGGTCTTGAGCATCTTCTCGCGGGTCATGATCGCGTTCAGCGCAGTTTTTTCCACGTCGTAGAGAATCTCGATTCTCTGCACGCCGCCCGCCGCGATCTCATTGAGCTGCTTCTTCAGTGCCTCTTCTTCGTCGTCAAGCCAGCGCAGTTTCGTTTGCGCCGTCCGAATTTCTTCGGCGGGAATCCCGCCTTCTGCGGCCGGCGAAAACTGCAAAAATCCATGCTTTGCCAGATACCCGTTTACACCATCCTCGCCCGAACGGTGCAAAATCAGCACGGCGTAGCGTGCGCGCGTATCCTCGCCGACGAACTCACAGTGAATTCCCACTTGACCGAGGGAGTCACAAACGTACTCAGGGTCTGCGTTAAGCGGAAAGGTGCCCAACATCAAGCGCGTTTTTTGTGTTCCCTCTGCCGAGATCGGCAAATCGTAATTCATCCAAGGAGTAAGCTGGGTAATAATCGTTTCAGCCACCATCCGCTCTGCACGGATACGCGTCAACTGCTCACCAATCTCGAGCGTGCGCTCAACGTCGTACCATGCCTGCGTTCGCTCACCGCCCGTGCAGAAGGCACGCATATCGACCGAAGGCTTTACCTTGACCAGCGGTGCCTTTCCGTTATGCTTGTGCAGAATCGCAAGCACGTCACGGATACGCTCGATCCGGGCCTCCTTCGCCGTCCGTTCCTCCTCGCAGAGATTGCGGCGCAGCGTGTCGTCCGCCAACGAATCGGTCACGGTATCCACGCATCGGCATCGCATCAGCCTGTGCGCCATACGGTCAGCGTCTGCGGCATGGGCGAAAACGGTCAGCTTTTTCATGCTGCTTATTGACATTTTGCCACGATCCCCCAAACGATCAATTTTACTGCCTCGGGCATATTTTTTCTTGCCTCATCGCGCAGGGTGTCTGCCGCAGCATCCGCATCGGCCCTGCTGCGCGCAACCAGCATTTCCGCACGCTCGCGCAGCTGTCCGAGCTGTGCCCGGGTTTCGCTCTCTGCCATCTGTTCGGCACTCGAGACGTACGCGTGCCTTCTCCGTTCGGCCTCGTCGGTTATGGCCTTGACACGGAGGGATATTGCGTCGGTGATCCGTTGAGCCTCGGCTTCGGCCAGGCGGATCTGTTCAAGTGCTTGTTTTGCCATTTGATCAGCCTCCATTCCGTTTTTTTATCAAACGCATTTCGGCACCGCATACGGAATCGCATCGGAATTCGATCTCCGTACGGCACTTATTTTTGGATAATATATATAGAATAACCATTTTATATTATACCATACTTTACTCTATCGCGCAAGCCTTTTTCCATTTTTCGGCAAAATACGCAAATTTGTCAATTTTTCTTTTGGCACTTCGACCAAGGCTTTTCGATTCCCGACCAAATGCCCTTCGGGCATCTGCCAGCACAGGTTTTCTTCCTCGACGGCAAGCCTTCTCCCCCGCCTGCAAAGCAGATATTCGGTGTGCACAAAGAGCAGATTTTCCTTTTCCTCCGCCGTACAGATCAGCCGTGCCGTATAACGCCCCTCCGCCAAACGCGGCAGAAGCCGTTCTGTGCAATGCACAAGAAAGGCTTCTGCCAGCGAACGGTAGAAATCATTGAGCGATTCGATCCCCTTCTCCTCCCCCGATAGGCGTATATACATCGCCTCGGCGCGCAACTCCCGCCCCTCTGCTTTCCCCGATGCCGTTTTCCTCTCGTATCCGATCATCATGCCCTTCATCCCTCCCACAAAAAGTATATGGGAGAAAGACGAAAATAAGACAAAAACAGGATGACAGGGATCACCCCTACCATCCTGTTTGGGATTATGCACTTAATTTCCAAACCACGTATACAATCAGCGCTGCAAGCCCGACGATACCGATGACTGCCGTGGAAATAATATCCCGCCTTGTCATGCTGAATTCCGCTTCGGGCGGAATGATCTTCGCCCGCTTGAGCAGAGGATGCATTTTCTGCAGGAAAATCACCAGAACGGCAACCTCAAGCGGAAGCAGCGCGATATTCTTGACCGCCGCCAGTCCGACGTAATACCAGTATCCGCGTCCGACCATGACCTGCCGCCAAAGTGAGCCGAGGAAAACGTTGACGAGAAGGCTGACCGAGAATTTTGCCGCCGCCGTGCGGAGGACGGTTACGGTGCGAGTGCGATAGAAAAAGAACGCAAAGAGCAGGCAGGTGCACACCGAAGAGATTGCATAGCCAAAGAAATAGCCGCCTGCCAGATTCCCCCCAAGCAAGAAACCGATCGTGTCGATCAGAAGGCCCGCGGGGATGGCCCAAACCGGACCGCAAACCATCGCACAGAGCGCAATGGCAAAGAAGGAAAACTTGATCTGCAAAACGCTCGCATCCACGATCGGAATAAAGAAAATATCCAGTATTCCGCAGATAGCGACCAGAATTGCTGTCAGCGTCAGTGTCCTCAGTGATCCAAGCTCGCACAGCGCTGAGCGCCAGTACGCCGGGGTAAGGGGCGTGCGAAAAAGCGAGAGATCGCGATTCCGGTTCAGCGTGGAAGCTCCATGTGACTTCATAAAAATACCTCCCGAATGCTAAGACAGGTATCCTGTGTAACACGCGGGAGGCAAGCTCCGTTATGATACAGCGGGATGCGGAAAGCGCACCGCGGGTTCCCCCTTCGTCTGCACGGCAACTCCCCGTCCGCACAGCACTTAACGCGCGCTCACCTACTCTGTGATTTGTGTATGATTATACCATATCTTTCCCCATAATGCAAGGGGAAAACCAAGATTTCTGCATTTATGCGGCAAGATATACCGATTTACACAGCGTGGATCGTCTCCGCCTTCATTTTTCGTTCCATCAAAGCGTCAACCGCCGCAACTGCCTCCTCCGTTTTCTTTCCCCCGCCGATCAATCAATCGACATATCCAGCTTGAAGCGCGTAATCTTGCGCAGGGTGTTCTTGGGAAACTCCTCGGTGCGCACCTTGAGCAGTCCGATTTTCTTGTACGGAACCGCACCGCGGTTATAGGCGTCAATATAGGGCTTCAGATGTGCCTCAATATCGGCAATCCCGTTCTTCTCAAAGTATTCCTTATCGGGATAAATCTCCGCTACGATCTTGTTGTGTGAGACACCGCGCTTGCTCTGCCCTTCATAAACGATAATGTCAATAACGCCCGGAACGGCGACCAGCTCGTTCTCGATCTCCTCGGGATAAACGTTTTTGCCGTTGGAGAGAATAATCAGATTCTTCTTGCGTCCGGTGATATACAGAATATTGTTTTTATCCAGCTTGCCATAGTCACCGGTACGGAAGAAGCCGTTTTCATCAAAGGCCTCGGCAGTTGCCGCCTCGTCCTTATAGTAGCCGAGCATCACGTTCGGACCTTTGACGCAGATTTCTCCCTCGCCGTCCTCGTTGGGATCACGGATAATGACCGTATCCACGTCGAGCACGGTGCCGACACTGCCCGGCACGACGTTGCGGGTATGGTTGACGGCAACGATGGGGGCACACTCGGTAATACCGTAGCCGTTGAGGGTGGAAATACCAATTGCCTCAAAGAAATGCAGAATTTCGGGATTGATGGGTGCACCGCCCGAGATAATCATCTTCACCTCGCCGCCAAATACAGCGCGGAGCGCAGCGAAGAGCTGGCGACGGCGGTCAATGCCGACCTTGCGCAGACCGTTGCTGACCCGAATCATCGATTCAACCAGCCTGGTTTTTCCCTGCTCCTTAAGCCCGGCGCGGATCTTGCGGTAGAAGGTCTCAAGATAAAGCGGAACCAGGACCAGATGCTCGGGCTTCTGCTCCTTCAGCTCCTTCTGCACATAGCGCAGGCCTGCCGAAATATAAATTTCCGAGCCGATCATCATATGGCCGATCAGCATGACCGACGAGCCGTACGTATGATGCGGCGGCAGAACGCCAACGGTGCGCTGACCGAAATTGACGTAAGGGATAACGTCGGAAAGATCGGACAGAATTGCATTTTGGGAAAGCATAACTCCCTTGCCCTTCCCCGTCGTTCCCGAGGTGAAAACAAGCAGAGACATTTTGTTGGGATCAATCTCCGCGCCAAAAAACGCGTCGGGGGATTCGGCAAATTTCTCACGTCCAAACTCGATGCGTGCGCGAAGCGAGCTCCCCTGCTTTGCCGCCGTCAGATAAATCGGCTCTGCCGCAAGCGACGTCTGCTCTGCAATATAAGCGCCCTTTTCGGCAATATCTTCATCACAGAACAAAAATGCCGCGTCGGCCTTCGCCGCCGTATCTGCCAAGTCTTCCTTTGTCCAATCACGGTCAAGCGGGACGAGAACCGCGCCGATTGAGAGGGCGGCAAAATAGGTCAGCACCCATTCGTAGGAAAATTTTCCAATCAGAACGCAGTGCTTGCCGGAGCAGCCCATTGCAAGCATTTCTGCGCCCAGGGCATGAATATCATCGGTCAGCTGTGCAAAGGTAATCTTCGTTATCTCGGGTGCGCTCGGCTTCAGCCGATAGGAATAAGCAATTTTTTCGGGATACTGCTCGGCCGCCCATTCGACCAGATGGCGAATATCCGTAAATTCGTTTTTTTCGTGCAGGGCTTCTTTTTTCATTGTACGCAAACCATTCCTTCATTCGTCGTTGTTGCTTATATGCCGTATCCGTCACACATCTCTTGAAGATTTCCGCTGATCACGCGGAGTGCGCGGTACATAACAGCCCGCTGCTCTTCGTTCATGCCGGCACCAATCCGATCAAGAATCGCATCAATTCGTTTGGCAATCCTCTCTCCGACACGTTTGCCGAGATCGGTCAGATCAATCGGTGCTTGATAGCGCTTTTCGGTTTTGGAGCGGCAAGTGAGGTATCCCTTCCCTTCAAGATATTTGATCGCGCGGGAAATATTCGCCTTGTCTTCGCCGCACATATCGCACAGCTCCTTTGCCGTCATCGATTTTGTCTTATACAGATAATACAGGCAGGACAGGTGCGAGCTCTTCAAATCATATTCCGCCATTTCCTCGCTCTTGATTTTATGAATGCAGCGCGTGATATTGGCGATCAGTGTGGTAAATGTATGAAACCTTTCTTCCATATCTTCTCCTTGTTGCTTGTTGTAAACACAACATATGAAAGTATATCACAAACCATGCCCGTTGTCAATTCTTTTTCACAAAAAACGGAAGAATGCATTTCGCTTGATGGATTTGGCAATAAAGGTATAGGTTTGTTTCCACACGAAACACACATACCAAGGCTCCCTTGTGCAAAGGGAGCTGTCACCGAAGGTGACTGAGGGATTGTAAACGAAACGGTTAGTAGTGCCCATAATTTTTACGTTACAGCGCTGTATTAGGTCGG
>JAZNCR010000202.1:0-12304 GCA_045587605.1 Eubacteriales bacterium | reverse complement strand
GGTTCGGATGAAGGATTTGCGTGAAGGCTTCTTCTGCGGTAGATACACCACGCTTGAGCGCGGAGAGTGAGCCGTGAAGCTTGGCTTCGATCACGGCGTCAAAGCAGTCGCGGGATGCCTCGTCGGCAAGCAGGGCACGGGTAAAAGCAAGTCCGCTTTGATTTTCTTGTGCAAATTCGGCGTCGAAAAGGGTATGACCGTATGCGGGAAGATCGGGCACGTATAGCTCCTGTTCCGAGGCCACGGCGTCAATCAGCGCAAGCACGTCGGGGCGGCTTGTAGCAAAGGAGACGAGAACGATAAATTCGCCGTACGCCGCTTTGGCCTCGGTATAGCTGAGCACCCGTCGTCCGTGGAAGATCTGTCCGCGGACAAAACCGTCGCTGGCAAAGCAGTCTGCGATGGGAATATTACGTTCCGCACAGACGGCGTGGACCTTATCACCGCCGTTTCCCATTCCGTATAAGAGAATCGGCTTGTGGCGGCATCCGTCGGATGCGAGATACTGCCACAGATCGGGATATGCACGCATAAATTTTCTCCTTGTGTTGTCTGGTATAGGGAAAAAACAAGGGTGGAATCGCGTAGTTCTGCGCGATTCCACCCTTGACGCATTTATTTCAGTGCTTCTTCAATTGCGCTGACCACCGTTTCTTTTTCGGCATCGGAAAGGATCAGATAAACGACGTACTGTCCGATCACCTTGACCTCAGCATCGCGAAGCTTAGGATATTCTTCTACCATATAGGTGTGCATCCAGGCATCATTCCGCTGTTTGAGATATGCCGCACAGGCATCCGAGAGTGCTGCGGTGTCGTCGGGGGAGTCGGCAAGGAAAATGCCGTATTCGTCAAGTGACGTTCCGCTGACAGACAGACGGACAAGACGGTCTGCCGCAATTTCGGTGCCGGAGAGATTGAATCGGAGATAATCTTCGTCTGCCGTGTCGAGATGATCCCGGTTTGGGATGAGCGGTTCAATTTCGGCTGAAAGATCGGCGACGGGCAGATCGCTGCGCAGTGCCGGGCTTCCGCAGGAGACGAGCGTAGTGAGGAGAAGAAGGACTGCGATCAGAGAGAGGGAATAGCGTCGCATGAAATACCTCCGTTATTCTGCGTATCCGTGCGTGCGGATATAATTCAGAACCGCACGGTATCCGACTTCGTTGAAATGCATACCGTCGCCGTTCTGATAAGAAGCAATCAGCCATCCGTCATCACCGTGCAGAACAGACGCGGTATCGAGGTATTTTACTCCGCATGCTTCGGCAACCTTGAGTACCCAGGTGTTTGCGAGAGTGATCTTTTGGTTATTGATGCTCTCCTGCTTTTCCCAGTTCGTGCCGACGGGGAAAATCGACTGAAGGATGATCTTGGTTTCGGGGCTGGCCTGCTTGATGGACTCTACAAGCTTTTTGTACTCGGTAATGAACTGCTCTTCGTTCATAAAGGAAACACCGTTGACGCCGAGCGTGATGACCATATAGGCGGGAAGCTTTTGTGCGGCAGCCTCGGCGGGGGTAATTTCTTCACCCGTTTCCGGATACTTGATCTTTTTCTTTACGGCCTGATCCAGCGTAAGGGTGCCGTTGACGGGGGTCCAGACCTGCTTGGTGTTTCTGCCGTCCTTGAGAACGGCGTAGGGGCCCATTCCGTAGGTGGTGGAATCACCGAGGAAAATGATGCTGTCAATATATTCCTGTCCCATATCGGCCGATTCGGCAAGGATCGCCGGGCTTTCGGGAAGTGCGGTCAGATTTGATGCGGCGGTCGTTTCGGGTGCCGTTGTTTCGACGGGTGCGATCGTCGTGACATCGGGTGCGGCCGTTGTATCACCGGGTGCAGCCGTGGTCTCGGAAGCCGTCGTTTCTTCAACGGGAGCGGTCGTTTCGGGTGCGGACGACGAGGAAGGCGCAAACGTGAAGGACTCGTATTCACCCGTCGTATCGTGATCTGCGCTTTCTCCGCCGCCGACTGCGCCGATGATGACGAAAACAACGACGCAAACCAAGGCAATGGCGGTCAAAACGCAGGTCAATTTCATAAAAAGTGCATTATCAAAGGATTCGTTTTCTTTCATTTCGGTTTTACCTCTGTGATATATTTCAACGTCCGACCCGATGGGTCAGCAGAATATGCCTTATATCAGTATACCATATTTTGGGGAAAAATTCAAGCCATAAAGTAAATAAAGTAATATAATTACTTATTTTTTGCCGTTTTTCGTGTCGTAGAGTGCGGAATAGTCCGCAGTGCGGCGACGGAGTGCATGACGGAAGAGCGCGGCGGCAAGCATAAGGACAAAATAAAGCAGAAGATAAACAAAAATCAAGGTAATTGCCGATTTGCCCGAGGCGAATATGCCGGCAGGCCAAAACAGGAAAAGAAAAACACCGGCGGAAAGAAGCGAAAAATGTGCGAGAAAGCGCACTCCGGCTGAGATGGCTTTGTTTCGGAAAATCATATCTGCTCCGCCAAGGCAGAGTGCAAACGGAAAGAGGAGAAGAAAACTGAGGGGATTAATGAAGGGGTCGTCGGAGGCGATCATCAATTCAAGCGCACAAATCGAAAGTGCCGAGACCGAAAAAATCCGGCAGGCGGCATCAAAAAGAGAACGGAATCGGAAAGAAGGCATAAAGGAGAGTCCTTTCTGTATGGATACGGTGTTTATCATAATATCAATACCATACCATATTTCTGCCGAAAAAGCAAGAAGATTATGTAACTTTTCCGCAAAACGGAATCAGTCGGGGGTCTCCGGATATTCAAACCAGCGCGCAGAGAATCGTTCGTTCGATGCGGCGTAGGTCTGTGCGCGGTTCTTGTCGAGAAATTCGGTCAGCGCGTACAGGTCAATCCAGATTTGGTTCGTTCCGTCCTTCTGTGCCGGATCAAAGATAATCTGCAGACCGTAATGCAGGTGCGGCGTATCGATATTATTCACATTTTCCTTCGCGCTGTATCCCGTCATGCCGAGATATCCGATTACCTCGCCCGCGTGGACGATTTTTCCCTCATAAATGTCATTGTACGGATGATTTCTGCGGAGATGCGCGTAATAATAATAGCGCTTTCCGTCAAACGATCGGATTCCGATGCGCCATCCACCATACTGATTCCATCCCGCCGCCTCAACGAATCCGCTTTCTATGGCGATAATCGGTACGCCGACAGCCCCCATCAGGTCGTGCCCCAGGTGAGAACGGCGATAGCCGTAGGAACGCGATGCGCCGAAATCGTCGTAATGTGAGAAGCCGTATCCCTGTGCGATCGGTGAAAAGGCGCGAAGGCCGTATTTCGCCGTGGCGGTAACCGTCCCGTCCTCTGTGCGGAGGAATTCGGTGTATTCTCCCACAAGTCCGCCGAGCACCGCGCCGTAAGCCTCGAGATAATAGCGGTAAAGCTTTTCGTTTTTGATCAGCGCGGCGATTTCCTCACCTTCTGAAGCCTGCTTGACGATTTTTTGCAGATCTTCCTTTCGATAGCGAGAAAAATCGCCTCCGTTCCGGCTGGCGAGTGCGGCAAGCAATTCAACCCAGCCGATCGTCTGTCCGCTTTCATGCGCGGCAAGATCGGCGGCAAGTGCATCCTTGAGTGCCGGTAAGGTGATGCTGAAATCAATCCATTTGATGTAATCGCCCTCCGTCGAAGCCGGGGCAGCTTCCTTTGTACCGACGGCATAGAGGAAAAGCAGACAGAAAAGCAAGAGCAGTGCGCAGATTGTTCGCCATTGCCGAATCATGAAGGAACTCCTTTCCGAAAAATATCCTGACGTTATTCTATGTATACGAACCCCGCGGTATGTTTGCATGGATTTATTTAAAGAGGAAAAATATTTGTATATTCCTTGACTTTTTCGTATAAAAGCGATATAATACATATATTATGGATATTTATGCACGTTTATCAAATCTGCTTTGCCAATTCTATCATTGGAGAAAGGATTATCATGACAAGACGAGAAGCGCGTGACGCAGTTTTTTCGCTGCTTTATGAATACGAATTTCAGCGTGAGCTGACCCCGGATGACGTCTTCGCCGTATCGGTGGAAAACCGTGAAATTGCGGTAGACGAGGATGCCTATATCAGCGCGGCATATCAAGGCGTATGCGCCAACCGTGAGGAGCTTGATGCAAAAATTTCCGCCTTTTCCGGCAGCTGGAAGCCCGAGAGAATGTCGCGTATTTCGCGTACGATTCTGCGGCTGGCTGTATATGAGCTTTTGTATATGCAGGATATTCCGCAGAACGTCGTGCTCAACGAGGCAATTGAACTGGCAAAACGCTATGAAGGTGACCGTGCCCCTGCCTTTGTGAACGGTATTCTGCATGCCGTTGCCAAATCGGTTGGCGGAGCAGAGGCATGAGTGATCTTTATATCGGCGTTGATTCCAGCAATTACACGACGTCGGTTGCGGTTTGTGCAGACGGAGAGATGATTGCCAATCTCAAGCGCCCTCTCCCCGTCAGAGAAGGAGAACGCGGATTGCGTCAGAGTGATGCAGTATTTGCCCATATCAAAAATTTCCCTTCGTTGATGGAGGAGCTTACCCCCCATCTGCGCGGCAGTGCGGTGCGTGCCGTTGCCTGTTCAACCAAGCCGCGTGATGAGGAAGGATCATATATGCCTTGTTTTCTTGCGGGGCAAGCGGTTGCATCCGCTCTTTCCGCCGCATTTGACGTGCCTCTTGTTCCCGTTTCGCATCAAAGCGGTCATATTATGGCTGCCGTCTATTCTGCCGGTGCGGGGGCGTTGCTTGATTGTCCGTTTGCCGCCTTTCACGTATCGGGCGGAACAACTGAGGTGCTCTTCGTTGAACCGACCGGAACGGATTTTTCGGTAAAGCTGATCGGAGAGACGGCCGATCTCAATGCAGGACAGCTGATCGACCGTATCGGCGTCAAGCTGGGACTTCGCTTCCCATGCGGGCCTGCACTTGAGCAGCTGGCCGCAACGGCTAACCGTACGGGGATGCCGCGGCCGAAGATCAGTGTAAAGGATTGCCGCTGTAATCTTTCCGGCGGCGAAAACAGCGCCCTTTCGGTGTATGAGAAAACAAAGGACCCCGCGCTGACGGCGGCATACGTGATGGAATTTATTGCGTTGACCCTTGAGGCCATGCGGGACGACGTTCGCCGCCGCTATCCACGGATTCCGATCGTATTTGCCGGGGGTGTCATGAGCAATCAAATGCTCCAGGCTCGTCTGGCAGATCCCGCTCCCGCATTTTTTGCCCGTCCTGCTTTTTCGGCAGACAATGCGGCGGGTGTAGCTTTGCTCGGCTGCCGCAAAATGAAGGGAGATGCTTCGTATGGATCTTGAGGTCCTTCGCACAGAGCCGCGGGATGATCGCAACGTCATGACGGTCACGCAGCTCAACAACTGCATCAAGACCCTCATTGAGGGAACCGATTTTCTTGCTAACGTCTATATCAAGGGTGAAATCTCGAATTTTACCAATCACTATAAAACGGGACATTTTTATTTTACACTCAAGGACGAGGGAAGCCTGCTTAAGGCAGTCATGTTCCGCGGAAGCGCATCAAAGCTTCCTTTTGTTCCCGAGAACGGGATGAAGGTCGTGGTACACGGCAGAATCTCCGCCTTTGTCAGAGACGGCCAGTATCAGCTTTACGCCGATGCGATGGAGCCAGACGGGATCGGCTCGCTCTATTTTGCCTTTGAGCAGTTAAAGAAAAAGCTTGAGGCAGAAGGACTCTTCGCCGAGGCGCGAAAAAAACCTCTGCCGAAGATTCCCACGCGGATCGGTATTATCACCTCACCTACGGGCGCGGCGATCCGGGATATGATTAATATCATCAGCCGTCGCTTCCCCTATGCAACGATCATTCTCTATCCTGCATTGGTGCAGGGCAATGATGCTCCCCCGCAGCTGATCGCGGGACTTCAGTATTTTAATGCCGTTCGCTCGGTCGACGTGATCATCATCGGGCGCGGCGGCGGATCGATCGAGGACCTTTGGGCATTTAATGACGAAGGGGTCGCCCGTGCGGTCGCCGCGTCGGCACTTCCGGTGATCTCCGCGGTCGGACATGAAACCGATTTTACCATATGCGACTTTGTGGCAGACCGCCGCGCACCCACCCCCTCTGCCGCCGCCGAGCTTGCCGTGCCGGAAACGGCAGAGCTCATGCGAAAGATCAACAACATCGTCGGGCGAATGGAGCTTTTGCTCTCAAGACAGCTTGAGCAGAAGCGGCAGGCCCTGCGTTATCTTGCACAGGCGAAGCCGCTGACCATGCCGGGAGCAATGTTTGACGACCGGCGTATGACGCTGGTCTATCTTGGCGAAAAGCTGGACCGTGCCATGGATGCTCGGCTGTCGTCCGAGCGGCATCTTTTGGCACAGGCGGCGGGAAAGCTGGATGCGCTAAATCCGCTTGCCATTCTGACACGCGGCTATTCGGCTGTTTTCGATGAAAAGGGAAGGTCGGTCAACCGCACCGAGCAGCTGAAGATCGGAGACGAGATCGAGCTTCGACTCATGGACGGCTCGGCTTCCGCCACCGTGCGTCAGGTTTCCACGAAACAATTTTCAACGAATGAATAAATGGAGATAAATCATGTCTGAAACTATGCAAACGCAAGCCAATCCGAGCTTTGAGCAGGCACTTTCCCGTCTTGAGGAAATCGTTCGTGCACTCGAGGTCGGACAAACGCCGCTGGACGGCTCGCTTTCCCTTTTTGAGGAGGGCATTAAACTGGTTAAACTCTGCAACCGCCAGCTTGATGAAGCGGAACAAAAAATTAAAATTCTCCAGTCCGGACCCGACGGCAGTCTGAGTGAGGCGGATTTTGGGGGAACAAAGGCATGAGCGACGCATTGAGATCGGCGATGCAGCATTGCGCTGTATGCATGGAGGAAGTGTTGTCCGATTTGCTCTCGGGCACGGATGCCGATTACGGCCGTCTGTTCGAGGCAGAGCGATACAGTGTGCTCGGCGGCGGAAAGCGTATTCGTCCTTTCCTTGTGCTTGAGTTTTGCCGTATGTTCGGCGGTGATGAAAAGGCCGCGCTTCCATTTGCGGCTGCAATTGAGCTCATGCATTGCTTTTCGCTGATTCACGACGATCTCCCTTGTATGGACGACGATCAGCTTCGGCGCGGAAAGCCGACCAATCACGTTGTATTCGGTGAGGCGATGGCACTCTTGGCCGGAGATTCACTCGCCATCCGTTCGCTTGGCACTGCGGCAGAAAACGCGCACGTGTCTTCTGCGGCTGCACTTGCCGCCGTTCGTGCGCTCGGTCGGGCCGCTGGTGCTGACGGAATGATCGGCGGGCAGGTCATGGATCTTTGGGGCGAGGAGAATCCGCTGACAATAGAACAGCTGCGGAAACTGCACGCCTGCAAAACGGGCGCGCTGATTCGCGTTGCGGCATTGCTGGGCTGTCTTGCGGCGGGACTTGAAGAAGGTGATCCGAGGATTGCCGCGGCCGATGCCTATGCATCCGGGATCGGGCTGGCCTTTCAGATCGTTGACGATATGCTTGACTGTATTGGCAGTGAGGCCTTGCTCGGCAAGCCGATTGGCAGTGATGCCGAGCAGGGAAAGACGACCTTCCTTGCCTTTATGTCGCTTGACGAGGCTGCGCGATATGCCGCTGATCTGACTGCCTGCGCAAAGGAAGCGATTGCAGACTATCCGGGCAGTGAGATACTGCTTGCTTTGGCAGATTATCTGTTAGAGAGACAAAGCTGATCGGAGGATACCCTTTGTATACGTTTGACGCATTCATTTCAAATTATCCCCTTCTTGTCGCCGGCTCTGCCTGGTGCATTGCACAGGTATTAAAAATATTCACCAATTTGATTCATACCCGCCGCATTGAGCTGAGAATGCTTTTCGCTTCCGGCGGGATGCCAAGCTCGCATTCTGCTACCGTTTGTGCGCTGACGACTGCCTGTGCCGTAAAATACGGCTTTGCTTCTCCGGCACTTGCGATCTCGCTTGTCTTTTCCGCGATCGTGATGCGGGATGCCTCGGGAGTTCGCTGGGAAACGGGCGAGCAGGCGAAGCTGATCAACAAGATGATGCGCGAGCTTTTCTCGGGCAAGCCGGAGGAAATTGACACCGGTCTCAAGGAGCTGGTCGGACACACACCCTTTCAGGTCGCGATCGGCGCACTCCTCGGTGTCGTGATCGCTCTTGCGATGTGGCCTCTTTTCAGCTGATGCGGGCCGATCTTTATCTTACCTCGGCGGGACATTTTGCCTCCCGCAGTATGGCGCAGGCCGCGATCGGTGCCGGCAAGGTATATCTTGACGGTAAGCAGATCCGCCGCTCCTCTGAGCAAATTTCGGATGGAGAGCATACCGTAGAGGTGCGCGATCCCATGCCGTACGTCAGCCGCGGCGGGCTTAAGCTTGCAGGTGCGCTCGATGCCTTCGGTATTTCGGTGGATGGGATGCGCGCAATTGATATCGGGGCATCAACCGGCGGCTTTACCGATGTTCTGCTTCGGCGGGGCGTCGTGCACGTGACGGCACTCGATGCGGGTGAGGGACAGCTTCATCCCACACTTCGTGCGGATGCGCGCGTGCTTTGCCTTGAGCATTGCAATGCCCGCGTTCTGGAAGAAGCACCGCTGCTGCCGCCATACGATATTGCCGTAATGGACGTTTCGTTCATTTCTCAGACCTATATTCTGCCCGGACTGTCGACCGTCCTCGCCGAAAATGGGATTGCCGTGACCCTGATTAAGCCCCAGTTTGAGGCTGGTCGGGAGGCGATCGGACGGGGGGGCATCGTCCGCCGCGAGTCGGATCGGATGAACGCGATTTTGCGCGTGCTCGCCTGTGCGGCCGATTGCGGGCTTCGCTGTACGGCTTTGATCCGTTCTCCCATTGATGGCGGAGACGGAAACCATGAATATCTTGCTTACTTTGTAAAAACGCATGACCGATGCATCGCCCCCGGGAGCGCCGACGTCAGACATTGGCTTTCGGGAGCCGCATTATGATAGAGAGGATGAATAATCCGATGAAAAAAATTGCACTGCACACCAATTTTAATATTACCGAGAAGGCGAATTGTGCCATTGCCGTGATCGAGCAGCTGCAGAGAATGGGATGCGAGATCTCACTCGCGGCCCATACGCGTGAGCGCGTTCTTCGCTTGCTCCGCAATCGCCGAGGCATTCGCTTCGTTCCGCACGGTGTGCTCTGTCGGGGAAACGAGCTTTTGATCGTGCTCGGCGGGGATGGATCGATCCTTGAGGCTTCTCGCTCGGCCGCACCCGAGGGTGTCCCGATTCTGGGGATCAACCTGGGACGGCTCGGATATATGGCAGAGCTTGAGATGGATGAGCTGTCCTTGCTTGACAAAATCGTTCGCGGAGCGTATTACATCGATGAGCGCAGTATGCTCAAGGTTGAGCTTTTGCGTGGAGGTAAGGAATGTACCGCAACCGTTCTGGCACTCAACGATGCGGTGATCACCAATGGTTCGGTAGCACGGCTCGTCGACCTTGAGGTGCGTGAAGGCGGGGTGCTGCTCAATACCTGCCGTGCAGACGGACTGATTTTTGCTACGCCGACCGGCTCTACGGCCTATTCCATGTCGGCGGGCGGACCGATCGTCGATCCCCGACAGCATTGTATTTGTATGACGCCGATCTGCTCGCATAGTCTGACCGCGCGGCCGCTGATTTTTCCCGACGATGCGGTACTTGAGGTAAAAAACATCTGCGAGCGGGAAAAAATGCTGTATCTGACGGTTGACGGCCGAGTCAATCACGAGCTTCGTCGGGGAGACGTTGTACGCGTGATGCGGGCGGACCTGACGACCAAGCTCCTTCGTGTAAAGGAACGAAGCTTTTATCTGACGCTCAGACAGAAGCTGAGTATCGGAAATTGATTTTAGGCTTGATGCCGGAGAAAGGAAACAGGGATTGCGATGAAAAATCGGCGACAGGACAAAATTCTGGAACTGATCGATAAATACGATATTGAAACCCAGGACAATCTGATTGAACGTCTGCAGACTGCGGGCTATGCGGCAACGCAGGCGACAATTTCCAGAGATATCCGCGAACTGAAATTATCCAAGGTTATGACCGGGCAGGGGACGTATAAATATGTTCGTCCGCCTGTCAAGGACGGGACGGTCAATACCCGCTTTAACAGCGCGCTGATCGAATCGATCACGCACGTTGACTGTGCAGGGAACATGGTCGTTATCAAAACTGCGTCGGGCATGGCGAATGCTGTTGCGACCGGAATTGACGCCATTCATTCAAACGAAATTCTGGGCAGCGTTGCGGGAGATGATACCATTATTGTGGTGATTCGTGACGCGGAGGCAGCAGAACGCACCTGCGAGAAGCTGAAAATTATGATCCAACTGATGTAAGGGGGGGAAAACCGTGCTTGCATCACTGCATATTGAGAATATTGCCGTCATTCGATCGCTTGATCTCGAATTTTCATCGGGATTCACCGTGCTCACCGGTGAAACGGGTGCGGGAAAATCGGTTATTCTCGACAGCATCAATCTGCTGATTGGCAATCGTTTTTCCCGCGAACTGATTCGGGCGGGGGAGACGAAGGCAACAGTATCCGGACTTTTCTGTGCACTCTCCTCCGAAACGACGGATGCACTTGAAGCGATTGGGATTTCGCCCGATGAAGAGGGCGGTTTGCTTCTGCAGAAAACGGTCACGGCGGATGGGCGGAGCCAGACGCGGGTGAACGGACAGAGCATAACGGCGGCACTCCAACGCGAGATCGGCCGTATTCTGCTTTGTATCAACGGTCAGCACGAGGGACAGGCTCTCTTGCAGAAATCGGCGCATTTATCCCTGCTTGACGCGTATGCGGGATGCGGGAAGCTGCTTGATGAATACCGCCTTTTGTATGACGATCTGACCGAAGCCAAAAAAATGCTGAATGAAATTTCTCTCGATTCGGCGGAAAAAGCCAGACGAATCGAGATGCTGACCTATCAGATCAATGACATTGATGCGGTTAAGCCGAAGATCGGTGAGGAAGAAAAACTGGAGCGCGAAGCGGCAAGGCTCGGAAATCTGGAAAAGATTTCTCGGAATGTCGGTCTTGCGGCAAGACTGCTCTCGCAGGCGGAAAAGGGCGCGGCGGTTGCTCTCCTTGATCGTTCTGCTGCCGCACTTGGGCAGATCTCCGATATTATTCCCGAAGCGGCGGAACTATCCGAGCGTCTCCGCAATTGCCGCTATGAGGTCGAGGATATTGCCGAACGGGTGATGGATATTTCGGCCGATTCGGAGGAAGATCCGACCGAGCGGCTCAACCGTATAGAAGGACGACTTGATGCAATTTCCAAGCTCAAGAGAAAATACGGCGCCGATGAGCAGGAGATTTTGGCATTCCGCGCCCGCGCGGCAGCCGAGCTTGAATCACTCTCGGATGCTGACGAGCGCATAGAGCAGCTGCATCGCAAAATTTCCTCCCTTGAGGAAAAGGCCGCTTTGTCGGCGGACAGACTTCACGCCTGCCGTGCCGAGGCGGCTGAACGTCTTCGCGATGAAGTGCTTCGGACGCTCACCTTCCTTGATATGCCGAAGGTTCGTTTCGCCGTGGCTATCCGCACGTTATATGAGGCGGACGGAAGACGCCGCTTTGAGCGGGACGGATGTGACGACGCAGAATTTATGCTTGCCGCAAATCCCGGAGAGCCTCTTCTGCCGATGATCAAGAGCGCATCAGGGGGAGAGCTTTCCCGCATCCTGCTTGCGCTTAAGCGGGTTCTTGCCGACCGTGACGGCGTTGAAACAATTGTTTTTGATGAAATTGATACCGGAATTTCCGGAAAAACCGCCAGAAAAATCGGTGTCCTTCTCGCAGACGTGGCCAAAGAAACGCAGGTGCTTTGTGTGACACATTCCGCACAGGTTGCCTCGATGGCCGATACGCATTATTTGATTCAAAAATATGAGCGCGACGGACGCGCGGAAACCTCGGTCGGTCTGCTCGATGAGGCGGGACGGATTGGCGAGCTTGCACGGATTATGGGCGGCATACACGTAACCGAACGTCAGCGGCAGGCCGCGGCAGAGCTGCTTGACGAACGTCCGACGATGGCGTCACTTTGTGAGGAAAACGATGGGTAAGATGAATAAAACCAATGCGATGCGTCAGCTTGACGCGGCCAAAATCAACTATGAGCCCCTGACTTATGCGGTTGACGAAAACGATCTGTCCGGTGTGCATATTGCCGAGCAGCTTGCCCTTCCGCCTGCGATCGTGTTCAAAACGCTGGTTGCTCGCGGAGACAAAACGGGACATTTGGTTTTCTGCATCCCCTG
>JAZNCR010000201.1:0-8400 GCA_045587605.1 Eubacteriales bacterium | reverse complement strand
CTGACCTACGATCTCAAGGGGTTCTCCGTTCTCAAGCGCCTGCTTGACGTTCATCCAGCAAGCCGCATGGTGATCCGAGTTGATGACCACGCGATCTGCGCGCTCGGACAGGCAGATCTTCATTGCCGCCTCACAGCGGGGAGCGAAGGGACAGCCCTTTGGCATATTCAAGAGGTCAATCGGCGTGCCCGAAATGGGCTCCAGCCGCTGGCCGAAGGTATCGGCAGTCGGAATCGAGCGGATCAGACCCTTGGTATATTCGTGGCGGGGATTGTAGAAAATTTCATCTGCCGTACCCTGCTCGCAGATCGAGCCGGCGTACATGACGATGACCTCATCGCACATCTGTGCCACGACACCGAGGTCGTGCGTAATCATAATAATCGCCATGCCAAGCTCGCGCTGCAGCGAGGACATCAGATCCAGAATCTGCGCCTGAATGGTCACGTCAAGTGCGGTGGTCGGCTCGTCTGCGATCAGGATATCCGGCTCGCAGGCAAGTGCCATGGCGATAACGACACGCTGGCGCATACCGCCCGACACCTCGTGCGGATACTGCTTCATGCGCTTCTCGGGCTCGTTGATATTGACCAGCCGAAGCATTTCAATCGCTCTTGCGTGCGCTTCCTTCTTCGTTCTGCCGGTATGCAGCAGAATCGATTCCATAATCTGATGACCGATGGTATGGGTGGGATTGAGGGAGGTCATGGGGTCTTGGAAAATAATCGAGACCTTGTTGCCTCTGACGCGGCGCATGACCTTCTCGCCCGCGCCGACCAGCTCCTCACCGTTCAGTTTAATCGAACCGCCCACGATCTTACCCGTGGAGGCCAGAATCTGCATAATGGAATAGGCCGTAACCGACTTGCCCGAGCCGGATTCGCCCACGATGCCGAGGACCTTTCCGTGGTCCAGTCGGAATGAAATCCCGTTTACCGCCTTGACCTCACCTGCATCGGTGAAAAAGGAGGTGCGCAGGTCGTTGATTTCAAGTAAAGCCATATAAATTGACCGTGCCTCTGAGGGCCTTCCTTTCCTTTTTTCTTAACCGTTCAGCTTGGGGTCGAATGCGTCGCGCAGACCGTCGCCCAGCAGGTTGAGGGACAAAACGATGAGCGAGATCACGACGGCGGGAATAACCAGTCGGTGCGGGTAGGAGTTGATGCCGTTGAGTGCATCCGACGCAAGCGAGCCGAGCGAGGGCATCGGTGCGTTAACACCCAGACCGAGGAAGGAGAGATAGCTCTCGGTGAAAATTGCGCTGGGAATCTGCAGTGCGGTGGAGATAATAATCACGCTGATGCAGTTGGGCATCAGGTGCTTGGCAATGATCCACTTGCCGCGTGCACCCGCCGCCTGAGACGCGAGAACGTATTCCTGCTCACGCAGAGAGAGAATCTGACCGCGGATGAGGCGGGACATCGAAACCCAATACAGCACGCCGAATACGATGAAAAGGCTGATGATATTGGCGCCGATCTTCTCAAGCACCGTGCCCTGAATGATCTGATCCAGCTTGGTCTGCTTGAGCGCAGAGGCAAGCAAAATAATGAGCAGCATATCGGGCAGCGAGTAGATGATATCGACAATACGCATGATAATCAGGTCAACCTTGCCGCCGCAGTAGCCCGAGATCGAGCCGACCGTCATACCGATGATCAGCACGATAATACTGGCAAAGAAGCCAACGGCAAGCGAGATGCGCGCGCCGTAAACGATTCGGATAAAATAATCACGTCCCTGTGAGTCGGTACCGAACACGTGCGGGAAAATTCTCTCCCCCGCGGCAATCCGCTCCTGCTCGGTTGCACCGTAGGTAAAGGGGGCAAGATTATTATAGGAAGAGTCAACCGGACGGCCGAGCTGAACGCCCAGCATCTGGTCGTAGGAATAAGGCCAGAAGAAGGGAACGATGATACAGCTGAGCGCGATAATGACCACCACAATCAAGCTGACGAGTGCCACCTTATTTTTGACAAATCGCTTAACACCGTCACGGAAGAAGGTGGAAGAGGCGCGCATCTGCACCACATATTCTTTCTCCTCCGCCGTCGCGGGAATAAACGCCTCCAGATCGGGATGCATACTAAACATATTCTTTTTCATTCTCTTGATCCTTTCTTCACCGTATACATCTCATTATTCCAGCGTGATACGCGGATCAATGACCTTATAGAGGATATCGCTGATGAGGTTCATGATGACGATCAGAATTGCCAGAACGATGGTCGTACCCATGATCAGCGTATAGTCACGGTTGATGATGCTGCTGACGAAGGAGCGGCCGATGCCGGGAACGGCAAAGATCTGCTCAACGACAAGCGATCCGGTTACGATATAGGCCAGCATCGGACCAAAATAAGTAATGACGGGGATAAGCGCGTTCTTCAGCGCATGGCTGAAGATAATTTTCACAGCCGAAACACCCTTTGCCTTTGCCGTGCGGATATAGTCCTGCCCGAGCACATCCAGCATCGACGAGCGCGTCAGACGGGTGATGTTCGCCATCGGGGAGAGGGAGAGCGTAATGATCGGCAAAACAAGTCCGCCCGCTTCCGCACCGTTTGCAGGGAACAGGGTCAACTGCACCGTGAATAAAAGCAGCATAAAGGTACCCATAATAAACGACGGCATTGAGACAAACGCGGTGGTCATGACCATGATGACGCGGTCAATAAACTTGTTTCGGCGAAGTGCGGCAACCGAGCCGAACACCGTTCCGCAGACAAGCGCAATTGCAGCGGCGGCAAGACCAAGCTTGGCGGAGGTCCGCATACCGTCTACAATGATATCCATCACTTCACGGCCGCGCTGCTTGATCGAGGGACCGAAGTCAAATTTGGTCACAATATCCTTGAGATAGGTAACATACTGCTGAAAAAGCGGCTTATCGAGGCCATACTTCGCCTCAAGCGCAGCCTGTGCCGCCTCCGTAATGGCCTTTTCCGCAAGAAAAGGGCCGCCGGGGACTGCGTGCATGACGAAGAAGGTAATCGTAATGACGATCCAAACCGTCAAGAGCGCCAAGCCGACTCTTTTTAATATGTAGCCTAACGTTTTCGTATTCATATCCACACCTGCCGTTTTCTTCGGACAAGCACCAAACGGTACAATATCCCTTATGTCTTGATATGTTTAATAGTATACTACATTTATTCACATTTTGCAAGTGCTTTTTTTCATTTTATTCATAGCTCGTCCAAAAGACAGTTTTATCTTGCCTTTCCCCTTGACTTCTCTTTTTTACATGGTGCAATGCTGATCCCTCCTTTTACGGAAAGAGCGACGAAGCTCTCTCCCCCTTATGCAAGGCGTTTGATCAAGATCAGTACCCATCATCCTACAAAGAAGATGATCTTGATTTTGAGCTTATTCGGCTGTTCCACCGGCCGAATAAGCTCTTTTCTTTTTGTGAACGCCGTCCGCGAAATGTCATCCTTCATTTTTCTCCCGCCCCTTGCATATATTGCAAAAAACGCAAAAAGGGGGATGCGCATGGTACGGGGATTGACGGCGGCGCAGGTACGGACGGCACGGGAAAAATACGGGGAGAATCGGATGACGAAGAAAAAGCACCGCAGCTTCTTTCGGCAATTTCTGACCAATCTCGGCGACCCCGTCATCCGGATTCTTCTATCCGCTCTGCTAATCAATGTGATCTTTCTTTTCCGCGAGGCTGACTGGTTTGAAACCGGCGGCATCGCGCTTTCGGTTTTTCTTGCCACCTTTATCTCTACCCTCTCGGAATACGGAAGCGAAGCCGCCTTTGCACGCTTACAGGCCGAGAGCGGAACGCGGCTCTGCCGCGTCTGCCGCGCGGAGGGCATCGTGGAAATCCCGGCGTTTGAATTGGTGGTGGGGGACATCGTCTGCCTTTCGGCAGGAGAAGGGATTGCGGCCGACGGCCGCCTGCTCTCGGGGCGGGTTTACGTCGATCAGGCGGGAATGACGGGGGAAAACAGAGAAATTGAAAAACACACGGGACGCATGGGGGACGGCTCCCCCGCCGATCCCACCATGCTTCTTGCGGGAACGGTCGTCCTGCGCGGTACGGGAGAATACCGCGTGACAGCGGTTGGTGATGCGACCGCACTCGGCGGAATCTCCCGCGAGGTTCAGGCCGACACTCGCCCCTCCCCCCTCAAAATCCGCCTGACCCAGCTGGCGCGCACCATCAGCCGCCTCGGCTATGCGGCGGCCGCGCTTGTCGCCCTCGCCTATCTGGTCAATACCTTCCTCATTGACAGTGCCTTCAATCCCGAGCTGATCCGCATGAAGCTGACCGATCTTCCCTATCTTGCCCACCATCTGCTGCACGCCCTCACCCTTGCTCTGACCGTAATCGTCGTTGCCGTTCCGGAGGGACTGCCGATGATGATTGCCGTCGTCCTGTCTGCCAATATCCGCCGTATGATCCGTGACAAGGTGCTGGTCCGCAAGCCAACCGGAATTGAAGCGGCGGGGAGCATGAATTTGCTCTTTACCGATAAAACGGGAACGCTTACCGAGGGACGTCTGAGCGTACGTATGCTGCTTACCCCAACGGGAGAAGAGACGCATCTTCCGCCAAATGCAATCGGAGAGGCGCTTGCTCTCCAGGCGGCCTGCAACAGCGAGGCGGTATGGGGGAAACACGAGCTTCTCGGCGGAAATGCCACCGACCGCGCAATCGGGCGCTTTGTGGGAAGGCGGAGGGGTGCGCACGCGGCGGACGTCTGCGGGCAGATTCCCTTTGACAGCGCAAGAAAATTTTCAGCCGCCGCAATTCGGCAGGACCGAAAAATCCTGACCCTCATCAAGGGGGCACCCGAGCTGCTTCTGCCGCATCTCTCGGCCGCACGCTCGGCGGATGGGGGACAAACCCCGATCGACACGGCCGCCTTCTCCGCCCGTCTGCGGGCGCTGGCCTCGGACGGCGGACGTCTGCTTCTTTTGGCAGAGGCAGACGGCAACCGCCTTGACGAGCTGCGGTGCGGAAAAATCCCCGCGCTCACCCTGCACGGTGCTCTTCTGCTGCGCGATCGCCTCCGTCCCGAGGCAAAGCGCGCGGTGACCGATCTGCGGAGCGCAGGCATTGGGGTTGTGATGATTACGGGGGACAGTCCCGACACGGGGGCCGCAATCGCACGCGAGTGCGGAATTATCGGCGGCGAGCGAACCCTCGTGCTCACCGGAGAGGAGCTTGCCCGCCTGCGGGATGAAGAGATTGCGGCCCGCCTGCCCCGTCTCGCCGTGCTTGCCCGCGCCCTCCCCAGCGACAAAAGCCGTCTGGTACGCATTGCACAGGCAGAGAATCTCGTCGTCGGCATGACGGGAGACGGCATCAACGACGCCCCTGCACTTCGTCTGGCCGACATCGGATTTTCGCTCGGCAGCGGCACGCAGGTAGCGCGTGAAGCGGGAGACATCATTATTCTTGACGATAACCTTTCCTCGGTCGTTCGTGCCGTTCTCTACGGACGGAACATTTTCGGGAGCATCCGCAAGTTCATTACACTTCAGCTGACCATGAATTTCAGTGCCGTCGGCATCTCGATGATCTGCCCCTTCCTCGGCATCGACTCCCCCGTTACCGTCGTGCAAATGCTTTGGATCAATCTGATTATGGATACCCTCGGCGGCCTTGCCTTTGCAGGGGAAGCCCCTCTTCCCTCGCTGATGCGTGAGGCGCCAAAGCGCCGGGAGGAGCCGATTCTCTGTCCTTATATGGCAAATCAGATCTTTGTGAGCAGTGTCTTCACCGTCTCTCTGTCGATTGCCTTTCTCAAGCTTCCCGCCGTCACATCCCTCTTCCGTCCCGCCGAGGATAACATTTATCTGCTGACCGCATTTTTTGCCCTCTTCATTTTCGCCGGGATCTTCAACTGCTTCAATTCGCGCACCGACCGGCTTAATCTCTTCTCGGGGCTTTCCGCCAATCCTGCCTTTATCTCGATCATGACCGCAGTTGCCGCCGTGCAGATCGGCTTTGTATATCTGGGCGGCACCGTACTCCGTACCGCCCCCCTGAACGCATCCGAGCTTGCCGCCAGCCTCGCGGCTGCCGCGCTCGTCGTTCCCGCCGATTTTCTACGGAAAATCCTCTGGCGGAAAATCTGCGGCAGGCGCGGATTCTGACCGTCCTGCACGAACGTTTTTCGTGTTTCTCCCGAAGAGAACAGCAACTTTTGTCTTTAAAATGCCGTTTTTCGTCTTGACTCTGCACAGCAATTGTCTTATAATACAATTAGTGAAATTTATTTTCCGACAGGAGGTATAATTATGACGTTACCGATTGCTGTGCAGGTCTACTCGGTCAGAGACGAGGCAACAAACGATCTGCGCGGGACACTCACCAAAATCAAAGAGATGGGGTACGACGGTGTTGAATTTGCAGGGCTCTACGGCTATGCTCCCGCCGACGTCCGTGCGCTCTGTGACGAGCTTGGTCTCGTTCCCATTTCGGCACACGTTCCGCTGGCAGAGCTGAAGGCCGATCCCAAAGGAACGATTGCGGCATACGTTACCATTGGCTGCCGCTATATTGCCGTTCCCTACCTCCCCGAAGATCTTCGCCCCGGCACCGATGCCTGGCCCGACACGGTCGAGGACATCAAGCGCATTGCCGCAGAGGCAAAGGCACAGGGCATTACCCTGCTCTATCACAATCACGACTTTGAGTTTGTCAAGCTTGACGGTGAATACGCGCTTGATCTGCTCTATGCCGCCATTCCCGACCTCGAAACCGAGCTCGACACCTGTTGGGTGAAGGTTGCGGGAGAGGACCCTGCCGCATATATCCGCAAATATGCCGGCCGTGCCCCCATCGTCCACCTCAAGGATTTCGTCGGACAGAAAACCGAGAGTATGTACGAGCTGATCGGCATCAACAAGAAGGCCGAGCAAACCACGGCATTTGATTTCCGTCCCGTCGGCTCGGGTGTACAGAACTTTCCCGAGATTCTCGACGCCGCCCGCGATGCGGGAAGCGAATGGGTCGTCGTTGAGCAGGATCGCGCCTCCATGGGCAAGACACCGCTTGAATCGATCGAAATGAGCATCAATTATCTGCGCGGCCTCGATCGATAAGCGCAGAGGATATATCAATACGAAAAAGGAGATTATCATTATGGCAGACAACATTCTGGATGCGTTCAAGGAAGATCAGTCCAAAACAGAAGTGGACACCACCCGCAAGATGCGTGTCGGCATCATCGGTACCGGCTGGATTGCGGACGCGCACATCAAGTCCTATCTGAATCAGCCCGACGTGGAAATCGTAGCGGGCGCAGACCTGGTTCCCGGCAAGGCCGCCGCTTTCTTCAAGAAGCACGGTGTTGAGGGGGTCAAAACCGATTACGCCTCCCACAAGGAAATGCTCGATGACAAGTCTCTCGCACTTGACGCTGTCAGTATCTGTACCTATAACCGTCAGCATGCCGAGCCTGCAATTTATGCCCTGAAGTGCGGTGTAAACGTGCTCCTTGAGAAGCCCTTCACGGTTACCACCGAGGAGGCGGTTGAGGTTATGCGTGCCGAGAAGGCAAGCGGAAAGGTGCTCTCGATCGGCTTCCAGCCCCGTCTTGACGCCAATATGCAGAAGATCAAGGAAATCGTTGAATCGGGTGCGCTCGGTAAGATTTACTATATTCAGACCGGCGGCGGCCGCCGCCGCGGTATCCCCACTCCCTATGGAACGACCTTTATTGAAGACGAAACCGCAGGACTCGGTGCACTGGGTGACATCGGCTGCTATTCGCTCGACATGGTGCTCAACGCCATCGGCTATCCGAAGCCGCTGACCATCTCGGGCTACAAGTCCGCTTATTTCGGCACCCGCCCCGATTATTATCCGAAGCACCCCGAGTATGCAGAGAAGTTCGGCGTTGACGATTTCGCCGCCGCTTTCATTCGCCTTGAGGGCGACATTGTGCTTGATTTCCGTATTGCTTGGGCAATGAATCTCGACACCCCCGGTGACACCATTATCCTCGGCACCGAGGGCGGTCTCCGCATTCCCTCCACCGAATGCTGGAACGGCACGGTCGGCGGTCCGATGAAGATTTATCATCAGGTTGCAGGCTCTCAGGTGGAGACCGAGATTCCGATCATCAAGATGAAGGGCCCGTCCCTCTTCGACCGCAAAATCCGTACCTTCCTTGATGCCTGCAAGAACGGCACGCCTGCGCCCGTTCCGTCAAGTCAGATTCTCTACAATCAGATCATCATCGACTATATTGCCAAGTCCGCCAAGCTCGGCCGCGAAATCGCGGTGGAGATTCCGGAGATTTAAATCACGAAAGACCGTGGGGGAGAAGGGAGCCTTTTGAAAAAGGCTCCCTTCTCCCCCACACCCCCTCATCCTGCGAAAACTTTGCAGAAAAAGAAAAGGCCTTTGTGGGTATCGGATGCCGATACCCA
>JAZNCR010000200.1:0-2529 GCA_045587605.1 Eubacteriales bacterium | reverse complement strand
GAGCTGTTATCCCCGGCGGGGAATTTTGAAAAATTGCGCGCGGCAGTGCAGTACGGTGCCGATGCGGTTTACTGTGCCGGACAGTGCTTCGGTATGCGCGCGGCGGCAGGGAACTTTACCGTTGATGAGCTTGCCGAAGCGTCCGAATATCTGCACGCGAGAGGGAAGCGGATGCATATCACGGTCAACGTGATGGCGCGGGATGCCGATTACGGACGTCTGCGTGACTATCTGACGGCGCTTCGTGAGGTAAAGCCCGACGCATTGATCGTGGCTGACCTCGGCGTGATGGCCGAGGTGCGGCGTATCCTGCCCGACGTGGAGCTGCACGTTTCCACGCAGGCGTCGGTCGTCTCGGCGGCGGCTTGCTCTGCCTATGCATCTCTCGGTGCCTCCCGCATCGTGCTGGCGCGGGAGCTGATGCTGGATGAAATTCGCACCATCCGCGCAGGACTTGACCCTGCGATTTCACTTGAAACCTTTATCCATGGCTCCATGTGCATTTCCTACAGCGGAAGATGCGGCCTGTCCTACGCGCTGACCGGACGTGACGCCAATCGCGGCGCGTGTACGCAGCCGTGCCGTTGGAATTATGCCATCGTTGAGGAAAAACGCCCCGAGGAACCCATGCCCATCGAGTCGGGTGCGGAGGGGACGTTTATCTTCTCCTCGAAGGATATGTGCATGATCGAGCATATTCCTGCGCTGATCGAGGCGGGAATTGATTCGTTCAAAATCGAGGGGCGCATGAAGAGTGCGTACTATACGGCGGTTGTGACCAACGCATACCGCATGGCAATTGATCGCTATTTGGCCGATCCTGCGGGATACCGGTACGATCCTGCCTGGCTGAGAGAGCTGGAGAGCGTTTCCCACCGCGAATATTGCACGGGGTATTTCTTTGATGATCCCGCACAGGTCGATCATCGCTGTACCCAGCCGGGCTATTTGCGGGAAAAAGCTTATCTGGCTACCGTCAGCGACTATAACGCCGATACCGGTATTGCCACCTTTATCCAGCATAACAAGGTATCACGGGGAGACGCGGTAGAGCTGCTTACCCCCGGACGGATCGGTCAGCCCTTCGTTCTCGACGAGCTCCGGAACGAGTCGGGTGAGCCGATTGAGTCCGCGCCGCATCCGCTGATGGTTTTCCGCGCACGTGTTCCCTTCCCGGTCAAGGCGGGAGACATTCTGCGTGCCGCATAAGCGGAGTGCGTTCGATTTCCAAACAGGGGGTTTCGCGCCGATTGGCGCGGAACCCCCTGTTTGTTTTTGTTTACTTTGCGCTTTCCTTACAGCGTTTGCCCTCTTCAAGCAAACGGCAGAGGACCTCGGCATCACCGTCGGCCAGCGCGGTGCGGTATTCGCCGAGTGCGGAAATAATGCCGTCAAGCTCGCGCAGAAGGTTGTCCCGATTGGCAAGGAAGAGCTCGGTCCACATGGGCGCGTTGAGATAAGCGACACGGGTGAGATCCTTGTAGCTGCCTGCCGAATAACCCCGGTGCGCCTGTGCAGTGGGACTTTTGACATAGGCGTTTGAAACAACGTGCGCCAATTGCGAGGTGTAGGCAATCATGGCATCGTGATGCGCGGCGGTGCAGACGGTGACCGATCCGAATCGCAGGGGATCGAGCAGGCTGCGCGCGCGGCTGATCGCGGCCCCAGCCTCCTCCTCGGTCATCTGATCGGGGGGGACGATAATCATGGATGCATCACGGAACAGAGTTGCCCGGCTTGCCGAAAAACCGGAAAAATGACTGCCCGCCATCGGATGCCCGCCGAGAAAGGTAAAGCCGTGCGCGGCGGCAATGGCATGGCAAGCGTTACAGATGGCGCGCTTGACGCCGCAGGTGTCGATGACCAGGGTTTCCCTGCCCAGACGGGGCGCAATTTCCTTGAGTATTTCGCGTGCGGCGGCGGGATAAAGCGCCAGATAGAGGCAGTCAAGCCTGCCGGATGCACCGAGATGATCGTCAAGCAGACCGTCCGCCGCACCGCAGGCGATGGCCTGTGCACATACCTCGGGGGAAAGATCGCGGATATAGACCTGATGTCCCGCCTCGCGGTATGCGCGCGCCATCGAACCGCCGATCAGACCAAGCCCGATGATGCCGATGGACCATGCATTATCCGTTGTGTTCATACCTGTTGTCCTCTCATGGATAAATATCATAATAAATAACAAAAACAAGCGGAGTCATGCTGTTTTTGCATAAATAAGTATAGCACAAAATATTGCTTCTGTCAAGAACAACCGATGACGAGCGACAGGAAAGGATTTTTGAGCAGGTTTTTGGGGTATGCGGAAGAGAAGAAAATATTTTCCTGTTTTTTTGTGCTTCCCCCTTGATTTTACGCAAAAATTAAGATATAATATATACTGTATGAATTTTGGTATAAAAATAAAAAGGAGTGTACAATACAATGGCACTGGTAACCACTACCGAAATGTTCAAAAAAGCATATGCCGGCGGTTATGCCATCGGCGCATTCAACATCAACAATATGGGGATCATCCAGGCGATC
>JAZNCR010000199.1:0-2166 GCA_045587605.1 Eubacteriales bacterium | reverse complement strand
GGTACTATTCCTCGTAATGTAAGGTGGTGGTTGAATTGGTTTAACAAGAGATTACTCCTTTACATAGTAAAAAACAAATCCGAACCAATTTCGATTGACGAAATAGTTCGGATTTGTACCGTTTGGTGACCCCTGGGAGGGATGTATAAGTTTTTCGGTATCGCCAAAATGCATTTTGGCGCCTACGGGCGGTTCCTCCCTGCAAATCGAGCCTTCCTGCAGCGCGATGCTGCCCCGAGATGCTCCCGGTTTTGCCCGAAACGGGCAAAATGGCCGCTTCGCGGACAAGGGGTGCAGCTCGCGGAGATGACCATGTCACCTCCTGCTACGCGATGAGCCGGGCTTTCGATTCTCCCGTCAAAAGGGGGCACAAAAAAGAAAAACATCCGAACTGTTGTTCGGATTTTTTTTTGGTGACCCCTGGGAGAATCGAACTCCCGTTTTCGCCGTGAGAGGGCGATGTCTTAGCCGCTTGACCAAGGGGCCGAATTGACAGCTTTTATAGTATAGCATAATCGGGGCGATTTTGCAAGTGTTTTTTTTATTTTTTGCGTATTTTGTTCGGATGCCGGAAAACAGCGGGAATAATTTGCAAAAATCATTTATATTGACCAATAAACTTTACTTGACTATCATGCTAAAGTGTGGTATCATATTGACGACCCGAAAAGAATGTGCTATAATAACAAAATATCGGACTTTTTATCTAAGGAAGGATAGATCATGATCAACCGACTGAACGCGGAGCAGGCACTGCCCGCCTTTCGTGCGCTGTATCACGGATACGGATACAAGCAATATAAAATGAGCAATTTCGAGGAGTACGATCTCTACGTGGCGAACAAGAGCTTTCTTGCCTCGGAGAATATCGTGACCTTTCCCGGTGTGGGCGGGCGGCTGATGGCACTTCGACCCGACGTCACGCTGTCGATCGTGAAGCACGCGGCGACGGGTGCGGGGGAGATTGAAAAGGTTTATTATAATGAAACGGTTTACCGTCCCGAGGGGGGCGAGCTGAAGGAGATCACGCAGGTTGGTCTTGAATGCATCGGACGGATCGACGATTACGCCATGGGTGAGGTCGTGCTTTTGGCTGCGCGCAGCCTCGCTTTGGTCGATGAAGCGTATCTGCTTACTCTGTCACATATGGGCATCGTTTCGGCGTTGCTCGAGGAGGCGCTTACGACAGTAGAGGAGGGCAAGCTTTCCGCTCTGCGCGAGAAGCTGCTTGGCTGCTTCGGCGCCAAGAACGCACACGGGCTTCGTGCCCTCTGTGCCGATGCAGGCATTGCCGCCGCGTCCGACCGTCTCTGTGCGCTGATGCAGCTCGGCGGAGCTTTTGACGAGGTCGTCGGAGATCTCCGCACGCTTTGCGCAGGCAACCGCGCGGCAACCGAGGGATTCTTCGAGCTTGAGCGGATCGCGGAGATGCTCTCTCTCGGAGGCTGTGACGGCCGACTTCGTCTTGACTTTTCGCTGGTCAACGACCTGCAGTATTATAACGGCGTTATTTTCAAGGGGTATCTGCGCTCCCTGCCCTGCGAGCTGCTCTCGGGCGGCCGATACGACCGTCTTGCCCGTCGATTCGAGCGGGAGGGCGCGATCGGATTTGCGATCAATACCGATCTGCTTGAGCGCCTGACGCCGGCAGAGGAAGAATACGACGTTGACGTGCTTCTGACCTACACGCCCGACGTACCGTCTGCGGAAATTTTCCGCACGGTGAAGGAGATCGGTGCAGAAGAAAAGCGCGTGCGCGTTCAGCCCGTCGACGCACCCGTGAAGCTGAAATTCCGCCAAAGGATGACCATAACCGAGGAAGGGGTGGAGCGCGATGCGTGAGATGTTAAATATTGCCCTGCCCAAGGGCCGCTTGGGCGAGAAGGTATACGCCCGTTTCGCGGCGGCAGGCTATGACTGCCCGTCAATTCTGGAGAACAACCGTAAGCTGATTTTTGAAAATCCCGAATGCGGCGTGCGTTATTTCTGGGTCAAGCCCTCCGACGTAGCCATTTACGTTGAACGGGGCGCGGCCGATATCGGTGTGGCGGGCAAGGATATTCTGCTTGAGTATCAGCCGGCCGTGTATGAGCTGGCCGATCTTGACGTGGGCAAGTGCCGCATGGCGGCCGCGGCTCGCCGCGGCTTCCGCGACAACACCGAGCG
>JAZNCR010000198.1:0-7026 GCA_045587605.1 Eubacteriales bacterium | reverse complement strand
TTACAAATGCATCGGGCTATGCCTATACCCCTATTTCAATTTCTTCGATAAGGAATCACACATTTTGCGCGGCTTCCTCTTTTTTATTCCAGCAAGTCGGAGGCCAAGCGGTTCTTAGGAAGACAATTTCATCACACAACTCCTTGGCTCACAGAACGACATGGCTACGATCCGACTTCATTTGTATTACAAATGCATCGGGCTATGCCTATACCCCTATTTCAATTTCTTCGATAAGGAATCACACATTTTGCGCGGCTTCCTCTTTTTTATTCCAGCACGCGGTTGATGCTCCAGAGTCCGTTGAGGACGAGCCAGAGCTGGGGGAAGTAGCGCATGATATTCCATACGCTTCCGCCGCGCAATCTTTTCTCTCCGATCAAACGGAGCTTGGCGTCGATGCTTCTGGCATCTTCAAAATGTACGATATGCTCAATCGGTTCCCCGTTCGTACGGACGAAGTAATGGAAATAGGGCGACTGCGCCGTTTGATCAAAATTGATGGCGGCACGCCGCTCACGGGCGAGATTGACGGCGGCGACGTTGGAGAGGGACTGTGCACGTGATTCGCCTGCGACATAAGGGAGCGACCAGTCATAGCCGTAGTTCGGGATGCCCAGATTAATCTTGTCTGCGGGAATTTCGGTCAGTGCGTAATCCACAACCTCACGCACGCGGTTGAGGGGAGCGACGGGGAGGGGCGGGCCGTAGGTATAGCCCCATTCATAGGTCATCAGCAAAACACCGTCGGCGGCCGCGCCGAGCCCGGCGTAATCATGTCCCTCATAGAGCAGACCCGGCTGATCGGGAGAGGTTTTTGGCGCAAGTGCCACGAAAACCCGATAGCCGCCGGGGGAGAGCGCTGTGCGCAGATTGGTAATGAATCGGACGTATTCCTCTGCATATTCTCCCGGTATGTATTCAAAATCGATGTCAACCCCCGCATAGCGTTTTTCGCCGAGCGTGCGCAGGATGTCGTTGATCAGCCGCGTTTGCATATCGGGGTCGGAGAAGAGCTCTGCCGCCAGCTCGTTGCTGAACGTTCCGTCCTCGCCGAGGGTGGAAACGAGCATAATGGGGGCGGTGCCGTAGCTGCGGGCAAGCTCGATCAGCTCCTCGTCCTCAATGCCGATCAGCGTGCCGTCCGAGCGTATCCCGTAGGTGAAGATGGTCAGATAGGTCAGATAAGGAAGGGTTTTGCGCAGGACGTCGCGGTCGATGTTCGGATAGGCGTAGCCGCCGACGTCTATGCTTCCGAGGGCGGGGGCGGGTAAGGAAATGATCAGCTCCTCCCCCGGCGTCAGCTCGGTTTTTCCGCCAAGTCCCGGATTGTTCCGCCAGAGCTGATTGGTGGTGATGCCGAAGCGTGAGGCGATGCCGTATACGGTGTCGCCCTGTGCGACGGTATATACGGCGGTCGGTTGGGTCAGAACGAGCGTTTGCCCTACGACGAGCTCGTCTGCCGCATCCAGTCCGTTTTCCTCGAGAATCCGTGCCGCGGAGAGGCCGTAACGCCGTGCGATATCGTAAACGGTATCACCGCGGCGGACTGTGTAAATGATCATAAAAACACCTCTTTCTTTTTTTTCAGTATATGCGCAAAAGGGCCGGAAGTGAACAGGAAAATCTTCACATGGTATATTGCACATATTCCGTCCTGTCTGCGACAATACTAATCCCATCCGCACCAACCGATATTTCGGGGCGTTCGGTGCGACTACGAAAGAAGGGTTGACGATGATGACAAAACCACAGATTTATCGCTGTTCGGGACGGGAAATTCTCGATTCGCGGGGGAATCCCACCGTAGAGGCCACCGTCTTTCTGACCGACGGAACGGTCGGCGTGGCAAGTGTACCTTCGGGTGCGTCCACGGGTATTTTTGAAGCACATGAAAAAAGGGATGCCGATTCTCCCCGTTACGGTGGGAAGGGCGTCCGCGAAGCGGCGCGCGGAATCGCCTGCGTTATCTCTCCCGAGCTTGAGGGGATGTATGCCAGCGATCAGACGCAGATCGATGCCGTGATGCGCGAGCTTGACGGCACCGACAACAAATCAAAGCTGGGTGCGAACGCCATGCTTGCCGTTTCACTTGCCGCCGCGCGGGCATCGGCAAATTTTTACGGTATGCCGATCTTCCGCTATCTGGGCGGCCTTGACGCATCCCGCCTGCCTGTTCCCATGATGAATATTCTCAACGGCGGTGCGCATGCCTCGAACAACGTGGATATTCAGGAATTTATGATTCTGCCGGTCGGTGCGTGCTGTTTTGCGGAGGGACTGCGCATGGGGGCGGAGGTCTACCATACGCTCGGCCGCCTGCTTAAGCGCGAAGGCTATGCGACGACGGTCGGGGACGAGGGCGGATTTGCCCCCGATTTGGCGTCGGATGAAGCTGCGCTGGATCTGATCTGCCGTGCCATTGAGGAGGCGGGCTATGATGATAAGCAGATCAAGCTGGCGCTGGATGCCGCGGCGAGTGAATGGGCGGTGGAGGGAAAGACGGGAGAATACCGTCTGCCCAAGCGCGGGACTGCGCTCACAGCCGAGGCACTGATCGATTATTGGGAGTCGCTTTGGGCAAAGTACCCCATTATTTCGCTGGAGGACGGCCTTGATCAGCAGGATTTTGACGGATGGGTAAGGCTGACCGATCGGATGGGCGGCCGCATGATGCTGGTCGGCGACGATCTGTTTGTTACCAATACCGCACGCCTGCGTGAGGGGATTGAGCGGGGTGCGGCGAACGCCATTCTGATCAAGCCCAATCAGATCGGAACCCTTTCCGAGACGCTTGATGTGGTACGAACGGCTGTCGAGCATGACTATCGCTTTATTCTCTCCCATCGCTCGGGCGAAACCGAGGACACGACGCTGGCCGATCTTGCCGTTGCACTCAACGCACCTTATATCAAGACCGGTGCGCCCTGCCGCAGTGAACGTGTGGCGAAATATAACCGTCTTCTGCGCATTGAAGCGGCGTTGGGCGGCAAAGCCGTATACGGCGGAATATGAAAAGAAGACACCGTTGCTCTGAGGGGCAACGGTGTCTTTTGCCGCAGCATGCCCCTCCGTCAAAGCGATTGCCGTGCCTGCTCGGCTTAATTGAGGCAAAATATAAAAAATGCGAGAGGCTTATCTTTTTTGCCATACGGTGGTGCTTGACAGGGGGAGGGTTTTTTGATATAATAACTGTGTATATGCATTGGTGTGAGGAGGCGGCGGTTGTGGCTTTGCGTGAATATTTTCCCGGGTTGATCGGCAACGATCAGCTTCGCGCCCGTTTGGGTCGTGACATTGCCGAGAACCGTCTTTCCCATGCTTATCTGCTCATCGGTCCCGAGGGCTCGGGCAAGCACACGCTGGCACGCCAAATTGCAGCGGCGCTTGCCTGTGAATCGGCAGGGGACGGTCAGATGCCCTGCGGGGAATGTGCCGCTTGCCGCGCTATTTTCAGCGGGCAGGATCCCGACGTGATTACCGTCAGCCGAGGGGACCGTGCAACGCTTGGCGTTGAGCAGATGCGCAGCATGATGGAGGAGCTTTATATCGCACCGAACTGGCATGAGGATAAAATCTACATCATAGAGGATGCGGAGACCATGACGCCGCAGGCGCAAAATGCCCTGCTGATTGCACTTGAGGAGCCGCCGCGGCACGTGCGTTTTTTCCTTCTCTCTACCGATGCCGAAGCGATGCTTGAGACGGTGCGCAGCCGTGCGCTGATCTGCCGGATGGGCTACGTTTCCCCCGATGCGATGCGGGCGTGGCTGACCCTGCATGATACGCGGGCGGCAGCCCTGGCCGGAAGCAATCCCGACGAGTTTTCTGCCCTTGTGCTTGCCGCAGACGGATCGATCGGAAAAGCACTTGCTTTGCTTGATTCAAGGCGGAGAAAACCGATTATGTCCCGACGCGCGGCTGCGCTTGAGTTCTTGTCGCTCTGTCTCGGAAAACCGGACGGAGAGGCGGTTTTGGCGGGCCTGACCGCGTTTCCCGCAAAGCGGGACGAGGCATCAGAGGTGCTCGGGCTGGCCGAGCTTGGCGTACGCGATCTTTTGACGATCAGACGTGCCCGCGATGCCGGACTTTGCTTTTATACCGACCGTGCCGCGGCCGAGCAGACCGCCGAGGCAGTTTCGGTACAGGCACTTTTGCGGATAAACGATGCGCTTGAGACGGCACGTGCTTCTCTTTTGCGTAATGCGAATCTGCGCATGACCATGCTGACGCTTGCCCGAAACGTCGGCTTGATTTGAGAGGAAATTGTTGACCCGTAAAGCAAACGGGAACGGAGGAATATATGAGCGACGAAATCAAAAAGGAACAGAATCGATCGGCCGACGGAGAACGCGGCCGTTCACATCGCGGCAACCGCGGCGGAAGACGCCGCGGCGGTCGGGGTGGACAGCATAGAGATAACCGTGAGGTGAAGAACGGCGAGGCGGTTGCCGCCGAAGCGAAGGCAACTGCGACCGAGCACGCAGGACAGAAGAGGGAAAATCATGCAGAAGGGGATCGCTCCCGTTCGCACTCCCGCGGTGGACGCGGACGCGGAAATCATCGCCGCGGTGGCAACGGGCAGGGAAGAGCCCACGCAGAAAAAACGTTTGTGACCGAAGAGCCCGTACGGTTCGATGCGCCGGAGGAAGTCCCGGAGGAGGATCTGATCATTCCCGAGATCCCCGACGAGCCGACACCCCCGCCCGCACCCGAGAATCCTGTCGAGGTTATCGGTGTTCGCTTCAAAACGGCGGGGAAGGTATATTATTTCGCGCCGGGCGAGATCAAGACGGAAAAGAACGGCTTCGTGATCGTCGAGACGGCACGAGGCACCGAATTTGGTGAGGTGGCGGTGGCCAACCGCATCGTGGATGAGAGTCAGATCGTTCCCCCTCTCCGCTCCGTTCTGCGTGCCGCAACCGAGGCGGATATTGCACGCAATGCCGAAAATAAGGTCAAGGAAAAGGAAGCCTTCCGCATCTGCCGGGAAAAAATTGCCGAGCATAAGCTCGACATGAAGCTGGTCGATGTGGAATATACCTTTGACAACAACAAGCTCCTGTTTTATTTTACCTCCGAGGGAAGAGTTGACTTCCATGAGCTGGTCAAGCACCTGGCTTCGATCTTCCATACGCGGATTGAGCTTCGCCAGATCGGTATCCGTGACGAGGCGAAGCTGATGGGCGGACTCGGCGTTTGCGGAAGACCGCTTTGCTGTGCAAGCTTTCTCTCGGATTTCGTTCAAGTTTCGATCAAGATGGCGAAGGAGCAGAATCTGTCGCTCAATTCGGCCAAAATCTCGGGTGTTTGCGGCCGTTTGATGTGCTGTCTGCGCTATGAGAGCGAAACCTATGAAGAGGAGATTCGCCGCTCGCCTGCCGTTGATGCGCTTGTGCGCACGCCGGACGGAACCGGTGTTGTGACCGAGGTGAATCCGCTTGCAGGAACCGTCCGCGTTCGTTTCCCCGAAAATACGCCGCCGCCGAAGCAGTATCACCGTGATGAGGTGAAGGTGATCGGTCGGGCAGGGAAGGGCGGACGCCCGGATGAAATTCATGAGGATGCCTGATCATTTTCTCGGAGGTAAGGATAAATGATGAAAAAAATCTTTATTTGCTTTGGCATTGCCACGCTTGCCCTGGCTGCGCTTTTTTTCCTCCTCATGCTCTCCTCTCCCCTCTCTGCCATCGTCGCAGCAATCGGACTTGCGATTCCGGGCGCTCTTTTGATCGCAGTTGGGGATTTGCTCGGTCGGGTGGAGTATCTTGAGGAAAAGCTCGGACTGATGACGCCGCCGTCGAATGATCCCGAGCTTCCGCAGTCCACCTGCCCTGCGTGCGGGTATTCCTATGATTTTGATTATCCAAATTGTCCGCGCTGTGGAGGAAAAGGTGCAAATTCGCAGAAATAATGCAAAAAAACCAAAAATATTTTGATTTTTTTTGCAAAAAGGGTTTGCATTTTTCTCAAAAGCGTGATACAATATAGAAAAATACTAATGGAGGTGTTACCCATGGCATATAAGATTACCGACGATTGCATCGCTTGCGGTGCTTGCATCGATGAGTGCCCCGTAAGTGCGATCAGCGAACAGGACGGCAAGATCGTCATCAACGCTGACGAGTGCCTTGACTGTGGTGCTTGCGCAGGCGTCTGCCCTGTTGATGCACCCAAGCAGGACTAATTTCGATTAGTACATAAGCTTGTGCCGGGCGGTGCAAGATGAGGAATCCTCAGCTTGCTCCGCCCCTGTTTTTTGAGTTTTGGGAGGATCCTTATGCTGTTCGACGGCGAACGCCTTGATACGGTAAATGAAAATCTCCGTCTGATTCAGAAGACGGACGGCTTGACATACGGAACCGATGCTTTTCTTCTTTCTGCCTATCTGCCCCATATGCCGCGCGGTCGGGCAATCGAGCTCGGCTGCGGGACGGGGATCGTGTCTCTGCTTGCGGCTGTGCGCGGCCGGTATGCGCAGATCGACGCGATCGAGGTGCAGGCGGATTTTGCCGAGCTTGCACGGCGAAATGCTGAATTGAACGAACTGTCCGACCGCCTCACCGTGCATCACGCCGATTTGCGGGACTGCCGTGCGGTCGATTTCGGCGGAGAGGCTGACGTTGTATTTGCCAATCCCCCCTATATGCGGGCGGACAGCGGCAAACTGAACCACAGTGACGCCAAGGCGATCGCGCGTCACGAGATCTGCGGCGGCATTGACGATTTCTGCACGGCGGCGGCGCGCCTTGTGCGCTGGGGCGGCTATTTTATCTGTGTTTGGCGTCCCGATCGCTTGATCGATCTGCTTGCCGCAATGCGGTCGAGAGGGCTTGAGCCGAAGCGCATGACGGCGGTGCACGGTGATGCATCCGCCCCGGCATCCATGGTGCTGGTAGAGGCGCGTCGGGGCGGTTCACCCGGATTTGATTTGACGCGGCCGCTTTTGCTTTACCGCGATCCGCCCGGCGTCTGTCCGCGTGTGCTGACCGAAGCGGCCGCGGCGGTTTACGCCACGGGAAAT
The DNA here is from genome assembly GCA_045587605.1 of Eubacteriales bacterium. Classification (GTDB taxonomy): domain Bacteria; phylum Bacillota; class Clostridia; order Oscillospirales; family CAG-272; genus SIG693. The sequence goes on along the minus strand of JAZNCR010000198.1, from coordinate 2 downwards.
TT
>JAZNCR010000197.1:0-9169 GCA_045587605.1 Eubacteriales bacterium | reverse complement strand
GTACTTATTGTCCGCGGATCTTTTCCTGAGGGGCTAATTTCTTTCGGTATCTCCATGATAGAGGATGAAAAAACAAGCCTTCAAGTCGGATCGTAGCCATGTCGTTCTGTGAGCCAAGGAGTTGTGTGATGAAATTGTCTTCCTAAGACCGCTTGGCCTCCGACTTGTACTTATTGTCCGCGGATCTTTTCCTGAGGGGCTAATTTCTTTCGGTATCTCCATGATAGAGGATGAAAAAACAAGCCTTCTCGGAATTTTTTTTTACCATGCGGCATAGAATACCGTGATAAAAAGAAAGTGGGGCGTGTATATGCGGAAAATAAGGCAAGGGACAGAGGAAGCCCGTGCAATTTTTCCTGTTTTGTGCGTAGTCATTGCGCTTGTGTTTTTTTCTTCCATGCCGGTTTATCGGGGGCTTGAATCGAATTTCAGCGAGGAAAAGGGGCTCGGTGCGGCGATGGTCATGCTTCGCAGCGAGCTTGAGCAAAATGACACAATTTCTGCCTTTCTGGGGCTTGACGCCGTCTCCGACTCGGAGGATGGGGCAGAGAAGACCGATCTTGCCGCTGCCGTTGCGGCTTATATCGAAGCGCATGCACCGAGTGCGCCGGCATTCGTTCTTCCCCTTGATGGAGAAATCAACTCGGCCCACGGGACGCGTATCAACCCGTTTTATCGCGGTGATATTCTTTTGCTTGAAGCATCCGATTATGAGACACATCACGGAATTGATATCAGCGCGGCACGCACCCGAACGGTTTGTGCCGCTATGGACGGGACGGTGCGCAAGGTTGCTTGGGATGACAGCTATGGGAATTATATGATCATTACGCATGCAGACTGTGAAACCCTTTATGCGCACTGTGCGTCCATTTCGGTCGGAGAAGGAGAGCGTGTTTCGGCGGGGGATGAGATTGCGGAGGCGGGAATGACCGGGCGTGCAACCGGCGTGCATCTGCATTTTGAGGTGCTTGTGGACGGCATATCGGTTGACCCGTGCGCATACTTCGGGCTTTTTGCGTCCTCTGACGCCATAACGTCGTGAAGCGGTTTCGGGTACGGATTGATCCGGGGGCGGCGGCCGCAGTGCTGTGGCTGCTTTTCATTGAGCGGTCGGTTTGGGCGCTTCTTTCTTTTGCGGCGGCCCTGATTCACGAGCTGGGACATCTTGCCGCCGCACGTCTTTTGCATATCGAAATGGGGAAAATGACAATCAGCGGAGTCGGCGCCCGGCTTTTTCTCGGCAGCGGACTGCTTTCCTATCGGGATGAGGCGTTGATTGCCGCCGCGGGACCGACCGCAAATTTATTAAGCTTTGCCTGTCTTTTTCCCTTTTTGCGTTGGTGGCCTTCTGCTGACCGACTTCTTTTTTTTGCGGCTGCATCCCTTTTCCTCGCCTTGGTCAATCTTCTTCCGCTGCGCGGCTTTGACGGGGGACGTGTGCTGAACGCCGTCCTGTCTTCTTTTGTGGGAGAGGATTTTGCCGGGCGGATACTGGGCCCGATCAATGCAGTCTGCACCGTTTTCGTATGGTGCGGGGCCTCTTCGCTCTGCCTTGTATCGAACGGAAACCTTTCTTTGCTTATTCTTTCCGCTTTTTTGATTTTCCGCATTGCATCTGAAAATATGCTCGGTCAACAAAAACAGAGAATCCGAGAGTATTCTTGAGATTTAAGGCGAGAATAGGAGAATTTCGAATGATAATTCCGTTTTTTCGAACTTCTTTTGGGTTCGTTCCGTTTAATTGAGAAATTTGAGAAATATTTTGAAAAAGGTATTGCAATTTGTGCCGAATCCTGTTACAATATAATCTGCATAAATGGCAACGGTCTCTGCCGGCGCGCATGATGTTATTGTTTTTATTTGTTGAAGGATGTTGAAGGAGAAAAAATGGACAAAAACAAAATCATTGAGCTGAAGGGGATTTCCAAGGCATTCAACGGGGAACAGGTACTCAAGGATATCGATCTGGATATCCATGACAAGGAGTTTGTCACCTTTCTCGGCCCGTCCGGCTGCGGAAAGACAACGACTTTGCGGATTATTGGCGGTTTCGTCACGCCGGACAGCGGCGACGTGCTTTTTAACGGACGAAAGGTCAATGCCGTTCCTCCCTACAAGCGTGCGGTCAATACGGTTTTTCAGAAATACGCGCTTTTCCCGCACCTGAACGTATATGAAAACGTTGCGTTCGGTATGCGCCTCAAAAAAGCGAAGGAAAGCGATATTGCGGCAAAGGTTGCCGAAATGCTGGATCTGGTTAACCTGCGCGGCTATGAGAAGCGCAGCGTGTCGCTGCTTTCGGGCGGCCAGCAGCAGCGCGTTGCCATTGCGCGCGCACTTTGCAATGAGCCGAAGGTTCTTTTGCTTGACGAGCCGCTCGGCGCGCTTGATTTGCAGCTGCGCAAGGAAATGCAGATCGAGCTCAAGAAAATTCAGCAGCGTCTCGAAATTACCTTTATCTACGTCACGCACGACCAGGAAGAGGCGCTCACCATGTCGGATACCGTCGTGGTCATGAACGGCGGCGTGATTCAGCAGATCGGTACGCCGCAGGATATCTATAATGAGCCGGTCAATGCGTTTGTTGCTAACTTCATCGGTGAATCGAACATTCTTCCCGGCATCATGCACGAGGACTTCAAGGTTGAGTTTGCCGGCGATAATTTTGAATGTGTTGACAAGGGCTTCCGTCCGCTTGAGCCGGTTGACGTTGTCATCCGTCCCGAGGATATTACCATCTGTCCGCCCTCCGATAAGGTAATCAACGGCCTTGTTGAGTCGGTGATTTTCAAAGGCGTTCACTATGAAATCATGGTCAGGGCCTATTCTGATCTGTGGAAGATTCATTCCACCAAGGCGCCCGAGGTTGGCTCGGTTGTCGGTATTGATTTCACGCCCGAGGATATCCACATCATGCGGAAGATGGAGTGCAGTGAGGATTATGCCGCATTCTCCCGTCCCGGCGGAGAGGAGGTAGGAGAGGTTGAATAAGCTCCGCTCCCGCCTGGCCGCAGGACCTTATCTTGCATGGATGATTATTTTTATGATCGTTCCGCTTGCGTTGATTGTCCTTTTCGCGTTTACGACGACCGTCCCGTGTGATCCGGACGGCAATGTGCTGGATGAAGAGGAAGTCGCGGCGATCATCGAAGAGGAGCAGATTTACTGGGAAGAAAATGAGATTCCGCTTGACGAGAGAACTTCCTCTGTTACCGAGAAAACGATTTTTACGGTGCAGAATATTCTCGAGGTCAACAAGTATATGCCGACCATGCTCAATTCAATTTGGATGGCTCTTGTTGCAACCGTTGTCTGCCTGCTCATTGCCTATCCGCTGGCGTATATGATCTCGCGTATGCATTTCGTATCGCAGAAGATGATGCTGATGCTGGTCATGCTGCCGATGTGGATGAACTTCCTTCTCCGTACCTACGCATGGATGACGTTGCTTGAGCGAAACGGTCTGATCAATCGCTTTTTTGCGCTGTTTGGCGTTGGTCCGTTCAATATGATCAATACGCAGGGGGCGGTTATTCTCGGCATGATTTATAATTATCTGCCGTTTATGATTCTGCCTCTCTATTCGGTCATGACCAAAATTGACAATACGACCATCGAGGCGGCGCAGGATCTCGGCTCCAATCGCCTGAGCGTGATGTGGCGGGTCGTGATTCCACTCTCGGTTCCCGGCATCAATTCGGGCATTACCGCCGTTTTCATCCCCTCGGTTTCAACCTTTATTATCTCCCGTATGCTCGGCGGAGGAACCAATATGCTCATTGGTGACCTGATCGACCTGCAATTCCTCGGAAACGCGTACAACCCCAACCTCGGATCGGCAATTTCGCTCGTTCTGATGGTCTTTATCCTGCTCTGCATGAGTATCACGAATGCCTTTGACAGTGAAGATAAGGAAGGGGTGGCACTGCTGTGAAAAAGATTTCCTCGAAAATTTATATGGGACTGGTCTTCCTTTTCCTGTATCTGCCGATTTTCGTGTTGATCGCAAACTCCTTCAACGCCTCCAAGAGCCGTACCGTTTGGACAGGCTTTACCTTTGACTGGTATGTGAAGCTCTTCCATAACGAAACCATTCTCAAGAGTCTCTTCAATACGCTCATTATCGCGCTTGTTGCCTCGGTTGCGGCAACGATTCTCGGTACGCTTGCGGCAATTGGTATTTTCAATATGCGTAAGGTTACCCGAACCCTTGTCATGAATATCTCCTATCTGCCGATTATCAATCCGGAGATCGTGACCGGTGTTTCGCTGATGCTTCTGTTTGTGGCGGTAAAGATTGAGCTTGGCTATTTAACGTTGATTCTGGCGCATATTACCTTCTGTGTGCCTTACGTCATTCTCAACGTTCTGCCCAAGCTGCGGCAGATGGACAATAACCTCTACGAGGCGGCACTTGACCTCGGTTGTACGCCGACGCTTGCCTTCCGCAAGGTGGTCATTCCCGAAATTATGCCCGGCATTATGACCGGATTTCTGATGTCCATCACTTATTCGATCGACGACTTTGTCATCAGCTATTTTACGCACGGTGCAACCTCGCAGACTCTGCCGATCACCATCTTTTCGATGACTCGGCGTAAGGTCAGTCCCGAGGTGAACGCACTTTCCGCTCTCCTTTTCGTGGCGATTCTGACGATTATGATTATCATGAATATTTCGGAGATGCGTAAGCTTCCGTCCGATCAGCGCCGCAGACAGGCAAAAAAGCTGAAGGGAGGCAGAGCATGATGAAACGAATTCTTGCTTTTCTTACGGCATTGATTGCCCTTCTTACCCTTGCCGTTTTTCCTGTCTCCGCCGAGGATGGATATCCGGCTTATGCGGACGACTATGATTGGGATCGTCTGGCGGGCAGCGGAATCACGCTGAACGTTTATAACTGGGGTGAATATATCTCGGTTGACGACGGAGAAGAGGAAGCCTTTGACACGATTGCCGAGTTTGAAGCATTGACCGGTATTAAGGTCAACTACACGAACTTTGCATCCAATGAAGAGTTGTATGCCAAGCTGAAAAACGGCGGAAGCTCCTATGACATCATCATCCCCTCCGACTATATGATTGCAAGAATGATCAACGAGGGGATGCTCGAGCCCCTGGATTTCTCCAATATCCCGAATATAAAGCACCTCGATGAGGATTTTGTCGGTCTTGAGTATGATCCGAACGATCGCTATTCGGTTGCGTATATGTGGGGAAGGGTTGGTATCATTTATAACACGACGCTTGTGGATGAAGAGGATGACGTGAACACGTGGGAAATTCTCTGGAACGAGAAGTATGCAAACGATATTCTGATGTTCTCCAATTCCCGAGATTCGTTCGGAATTGCACTCAAAAAATTGGGGTATTCGTTTAATACCACCGATGAAGATGAGCTGCGTGCCGCCGCCGAGGCGCTCAAGGAACAGAAGCTTCTTGTGCAGGCCTATGTCATGGACGAGATTTTCGATAAGATGGGGGGCGGCGAAGCCGCACTTGCACCCTATTACGCGGGTGATGCTGTGACCATGATCGATGAAAATCCTGACCTCGCCTTTGCTGTTCCGCGTGAGGGCACGAACCTTTTCGTTGACGCGATGTGCGTGCCGAAGGGGGCGAAAAATAAAGAGGCCGCCGAGATGTTCATTAACTTCATGTGTGAGCCGCGGGTCGGCGTTTATAACTGCCTTTATATCGGATATTCGACGCCGAGCGCTTCGGTGCGCGAGTATCTGGATGAAGAGATCGTCGGCAATCCGATCGCTTATCCCGACAAGGAGGTTTTGGCGAACACTGAGGTTTACCTCGCACTGCCCGATGCAACCACGAAGCTGATTGATAATCTGTGGACCGAGGTGCTCGGTACGGCAGGAAGCAATCCGTGGATGGTTCCCGCGATGATGGTCGGCTGTCTTGGTGCCTCAATTGGCATCAACGTCTGGCGATCGAGAAAAAAACGCCTGAACGGAGAATAACCGTATAAGAAAAGAAGCCATCGCGCGTTTGGCGCGATAGCTTCTTTTTCGATAAACGGCGGATTTCAGCGGCCGAAGGAGAGATCAATGCCGTCAGCCATGCCGATCGCCACCTGCTTCTGCCACTCTTCGTCGAGCATATTGGCGGCGTCGATCGGGTTGGAGACGAAGCCAACCTCAATGAGGACAGCGGGCATCGTGACGTGACGCAGCACGTAATAAGCGCTGTCGTCGGGCATCTCCTTGAGCAGCGGATCACGCCGGGCATTGGTTACCGAAAGGGTCAGCGCGTCGACGAAGTTTTGTGCGATCCGTGTAATTGCCGTATTGTCTTCACCCGTAACCGAGCGGAAATAGACGCGGGTGCCGTGTACGGAAGCGTCATCGTAAGTATCGGCATGAATGGAGATGAAGAAGTCCGGTCGGTGCAGATTCGCGAAATCGGTGCGTTCCCAAAGACTGAACAGATACGCCTCATTTTTGGGGGCGTCTGCCGGAATCTGATTGGTATCATGGGTCATAATGACGTTGTATCCGCGCTCTGTGAGCAGATCACGGAGCTTGAGCCCGATGGAGAGCGTGATGTCGCATTCGTTTTTTTCGGCGAGGTGCTCGGAGGATGTACCGGGATCTTCAAAGCCGTGACCGGGGTCAATGCAGATCGTAATCCCGCTTTTTTCGGTGCTTTGATCTGCCGTGGTATCCGGTGCCTGCGTTTCGTCGGGCGCATCGGTTTTCTCTGTCGGATACGTGATGGGATCAGGCAGATCAACCTGTTCGCTCGCACGGTGGGCGAATACGGTAATGAGAATCACCGATGTAATTAAAAACAGGGCAAAGCAGGTCAGGAGTGCAATGCGGCGCATCATTTTTTGCTTTTTTTTCTTTTTGTAATAAGCCTGTCTGCGCATCGCTTCCTCTCGGCTGATCGGCGGCCGATTGGATCTTTGCGGGGGCGGTCCGGGATACATATGGACTCTCCAATCTTCTCAAAAATAGCATTGTTACCTTGTAATTGTAGCATATTTTTAAGAAAGGCGCAAGATATTTTTTGAAAAAATTAGTCCAAACAAAGAAAAAGAGCAAGAAAATTGGGCTTTTTATCCGTAAAATGCTGCTTATGATTGGTACAATTGCACAAAAAAGGCTTAAAAGTCTTGACATGGACCTCATAATCGAGTATAATGTGGTATGTATGTGCCCGGAATGGGATAATTTTGCCCATTTCGGGATACGACGATTCTTCGAATCATAAACAAATCTCGTCGAAAATATCGGAAGGATTTCGATATTTCCGCCCCCATTTGGAGTGTATTCATGATAAATTCAAAACGCCTCCTGACGCGCGCGGTACTGTTTGTACTTGTTGCCGCCATGCTGGTTTCGATGCTTTCGGCCGGTGTGCTTGCTGCTGAGGGAAAGGCAGACGCAAAAACAAATCAGAATAACGCCTTGATTTTGCCGGACGGTTATTACCGTATTCGCAATCTCAAGGTAAATCAGTATCTGGACAATTACGATCTTTCCTATGACAAACAGGGAAGTGCATATCTGGATGCGGCAACCGCGCAGAACGGACAAGACTTTTATGTCAGCCGGAATGAAGACGGCTCGTATACGCTTGTTCCGCAGAACGATAACGGAAAGTATGCGCTCAGCTACGCTGCGGGAACGTATATTACCAAGCGTGCAAATCCCGGAAAAACCGAGTTCTTTGACATTTTCCCGCTCTCGTCCGGCGTGTATACAATCGCACCTGCTTATGCAGATGATGCCTCGCTTGTGCTTGCGGCGTCAAACCAGAAAACCAATCACGGCTTCACGCGCCTCAATCTTGCTCCTTATACGGCGGCAAAGGCCCAGCAGTGGGTATTTGAGCCCGTTCCGGTTACCGGAATTTCTCTGGCGTATACCGAGGTTCGTGAGCGCCTGTATTCGGTCGGTACATATTACGCGGCTCTGACGCCGTACCCGACCTCGGCAGAATCGATGACGTGGACCTCGGATAACGAGGACGTTCTGATGATTGATAACGACGGCTCCTGGTGCGCCATCGGTGTCGGTACGGCGAACGTAACGGTCACCTGCGGCGGCAAGAAGGCAACCTGCCGCGTAGAGGTTGTTGACAGTCCTTCCTATGCTTATTACAGCCAGCATGATATAGACGGCTCCTATTGGAACGGAAGCGCCCTGTCGGGGATCTACTTCTCCTACGGCGTGACCAAGCGTTATGCGGTTGACCGTTATAATCACAACCTTGACTGGATGGATGAGGGCTGTGCATTGACTGCCAGCGCGATTCTTCTTCGCAATTTAGGTGCCAGACTGACCGAAGGATACGACTTCCGCTCGGGACAGAACGGCAACCTTCCCGCTGATCCGTATACTGTCTCACTCGCCAATGCCGGAAGCTACGGTGCCAAGACGGCTAAAGCAACGCTGTACGGCAATCCGATTCTGCTCAATCATAACCGTATTTCTACCCGATTCAATGTCGATGGAAAGGCAATTGTGGCAACGCAGACCTATGCGCCTTCTGTTAAACAGATCAAGGAGGCACTGGATAAGCATCCCGAGGGTGTTGTCGTCGGTATGCAGCATTATGCGTACGGCAGTCACTATTTGCTTTTCACCAAATGCGTGAATCCCGAATCGACAAATCCCTATGGATATAAATTCATCGTTTGCGATCCCGCCGCATATACGGCATCGCAGGGCGATAACGTGCCGTTCGAGAAGTGCTATTCCTATCTCAGCCTCGGCTACCGTTACTCCTGCGCAACCTGTATGATCGTCTGGGATGTTGTTGAGCCTCAGGCATAAGAGCGATTACTGTTGATAAAGTCTCCCCTTGTATTTGTGCAAGGGGAGACTTTTTTGCCGCGGCGCGTATTGAAAAAGCGGGAAATACATCGTATTTCCCGCTTTTTGGTTTTTTCGAATTAAATCAGTATGCGACACCCTGCCACTTCATGGCGTTTGCAACCTTGATAAAGCCGGCAATGTTGGCACCTGCAACCAGGTCGCCCTCCATGCCGTATTCCTTCGCTGCCTCGTAGGAAGCGCGGTAGATGCTCGACATGATCTGATGCAGCTTTGCGTCAACCTCTTCTTCGGTCCAGGCGTAGCGCATGGAGTTCTGGGACATCTCAAGACCCGAAACTGCAACGCCGCCTGCGTTAACTGCC